>NZ_QRQB01000057.1:0-926 GCF_003475785.1 Coprobacillus sp. AF33-1AC
ATAAACAGTTCTCTTTAGAATTGTCCAATAAAGTGTAACCTATCCAGCAGAGATATTTGTTTCTGTCATCGGTTGGAACATATACTTCATCTATTGAAAGTACAGATGGCATGGGAAGCCTTGGTGTACTGATATATCTGTCAAATATGTTGATGACTGTATTGGTGGATATATGATATCTTTCACCAACACTTTTAAATGTTTCAAATGGCTTTTTAAGATCCTGCAGAACACTATAAACGGTAGCTGACGAGATCCTTTCCGTTCCAAAAGTAAAAGGATTGGATTCATAAAAAGTCTTGTTGCATGCAGGACATCTGTAACGTCGGGCATGATAATCAATGAAACAAGAGGAAGTGGAAACAACAGAATGTTTTATTTTCTTATCTATGTAATTGACAACTTTAGTTGTTCTGGTCTGGCAAACAGGGCAACGCTGTTCTCTGTTTATAAGTTTCAAGATAATATGGACACCATCTTTTCTATGGAAGATATCGTAATGTTCAATGATGTTACTATCAATACCAAATATTTTTAATACATCACTGTTGTGATCAGTGGACATAGTATTGGTATCAGGTTTCATAGAAATCACCAGCGCTATATAAAAATTTGTTCAAATTCATTTCAAAATCATCTCCTTCTGTTTATCTTTACTTAAATGATAATGAAAAGAACAGAAAAAAAGATAAAAGTTATGTTGGAAGAAAAATAAGCATATGATTTCTTCGGTTTATTTGACAGTATGAACGGTAATTTTGTTCAACGTTATAATATTTGTTGATCAGAAAAGATCTGTGAAAGTTATCCACAGGGAAATCAGGATCATCAAGACAGTCGATGATTTGAGAGAATGTAAAAGTAGAAAAAGGAATCATATTGGATTGTCAACACTTTTTTGGACACTTTTTATGAGAACGCACGAT
>NZ_QRQB01000006.1:0-78610 GCF_003475785.1 Coprobacillus sp. AF33-1AC
TAACAAAACCCACCTTTTATTTTTAGCAAAAATGCATTTGTCTTATTCTAGCAAAAATCCATATGGTAACAAAACATATATAGGCATTATAATATAGATCATTGAGTCTTATTCTAGCAAAAATCCATATGGTAACAAAACTAATATGCCTCACTTCTTATCAATTTTCCAGTCTTATTCTAGCAAAAATCCATATGGTAACAAAACATTGTCTAATTATCATTGCTATTTTCCTTTGTCTTATTCTAGCAAAAATCCATATGGTAACAAAACCAGCATTTACAGTTTGTTTTGACAAATTAAGTCTTATTCTAGCAAAAATCCATATGGTAACAAAACCGGTTGGTCTATTCTTGCTCTCTTTTAGCAGTCTTATTCTAGCAAAAATCCATATGGTAACAAAACAAGTGCGTAAAAAAAATAATTTGATCTTACGTCTTATTCTAGCAAAAATCCATATGGTAACAAAACCCACCTTTTATTTTTAGCAAAAATGCATTTGTCTTATTCTAGCAAAAATCCATATGGTAACAAAACATATATAGGCATTATAATATAGATCATTGAGTCTTATTCTAGCAAAAATCCATATGGTAACAAAACTAATATGCCTCACTTCTTATCAATTTTCCAGTCTTATTCTAGCAAAAATCCATATGGTAACAAAACATTGTCTAATTATCATTGCTATTTTCCTTTGTCTTATTCTAGCAAAAATCCATATGGTAACAAAACTTTATTAATTCAATAATATCTTTATCAAGAGTCTTATTCTAGCAAAAATCCATATGGTAACAAAACATCTATAGGCATTATAATATAGATCATTGAGTCTTATTCTAGCAAAAATCCATATGGTAACAAAACTTACTTCATAATTTCCACTAGTACACATTTGTCTTATTCTAGCAAAAATCCATATGGTAACAAAACGCGTGCCTATAATTGTATCTATTAAGTTATGTCTTATTCTAGCAAAAATCCATATGGTAACAAAACCCATCTCAACACAATTTGATAACCATAGAAGTCTTATTCTAGCAAAAATCCATATGGTAACAAAACCTCAAATACATACTATCATGTATTTGAATAGATGCAACCATTTTTTGTTATCTGTTTATTATAGACATATCAAGTTTGTTGTTTATAAGTTTTTTCATTTCTGCTTTAGCCTCCTGTAATGTACAAATGCCTTTTTCAAGAAATACGTTATATAAAATATTTTCATCATTTAAATCAAAGCAAAGATGATCAAATAGATAAATATGATTTATATCTAATTCTATTTTTGTGTTGTTTAATATAATGATTGATAAACATTGATTCATTATATTTAAGTAATCATTGATTGTTCTCGTTAATACTGGAATTTCAATTAAATTCATTACTCTTGCTTTTTCTATTTGATTTTTAGATATAAAATCAATCATCTTCAACTGTAAAAGAATGAGCTCTTCATATGTTAAGTCATATTCGTTAGCTTGTTCTTCTTCCTTTAAAAATACAGGTAAAAGAATTTTTAAAAATTGTTTAGGAGTATAAGTTATAAATCTTGATAGTATTATATCGCTATCCAACTCACTACTAAATGACTCTAACAATAAGTTAATTGTATTAATTGTATCAGTATTATCATTTTGTGAAATTAATACTTCTAAATATTTAGCGACTATAGATTGACTGGTTAACTTTAAATCACTAAGAAGAGAATAATCTGTAGATACATGAAAATATTGGATTGTTTTAGGATTAATGATTTCATCATTAATCAATACTTGAGCATGACCTGTATTATTTTGAGTATATTCGCTTTCTTTTGGATGCAGACAAGCTTCTTTCAATATTTTCATAAAATTAAATTTTTCTTCGTAATTAAATCCTAAACAATATTTGACATATTCAATGTTCATATCATATTTTATATTTCCTTTTTTTATCGTGAGTCTATTCATAATTTTATAAATGAATCCGCATTGACTATTTTTTCTTGATTTGAGACTCCACCGACAATAACTTCAATTCTTGCATATTGTTTTTCCGTAACCATCAATAATCTTATTTGTCCTTCTTTAGGAATATTTTTTCTTAAAACATCCGCATGCTTAACCGCAACTTCTCGGTTAGGAAATATTTTACAATATACAGAAAACTGCATCATCATATACCCATTTTTTATAAGATATTTTCTAAAATGAGTATATGTTTTTATTTCTTTTTTAGTTGTCATCGGCAAGTCAAAGAATAGTATGAGTCTCATAAATTCATAAATCATAAAGAATAGGTAAAGGAAATATATAAGCTACTTCATCTGTTTCTAATTCTTTAATAATACTTTCAATATAAACATATATAGCGTTACTTACTGTTTGCTTTCTACCATCTATTTCTATTTTTTTAGAAGTTAATTGAATTAAAGCTTCTCGATGTTCTTGTTTAAAAAGAATATCTTCCATCATATGATTACATACGTAATGATCTACTATTGGTCTAAATACTTCTATGATGTCATCACTTAAGTTAAACATATTCTGTTTTCCTCGATGAAAGATACCTAAATTTGGCAAATATCCTTTAGCTACAATAATTGATGAAATAAGTGCTCTAAAGATACTATAACCATAATTCAATCCTGCATTGATTACATCTTCATCAAAGCGTACAAAATCATCACCAAACATTTCTCTAAAATACATCTTAGCCGCTAAGCCTTCTCTATTGGTTACGTCATCTAATTCAACTTCATCCATAAATTGATATAGTTTTAAAATCACTTCAAATTTTCTATTATTTCTTTTTAATATTTCTGCTTGATTATAAATTTTTGCTTTTACTATTTTTTGATGTAGTATTTTTTTCTTTTGATCTTCCCACATGATTTGTTTATTAATGTTACCACTTTGTGAAAAATGACCATTCATTGGTAAAATATAACTTTTAGGGATATGGTCTATCCCACATATAATTGTACATATATTATTTTCTGTTAATTTATTTATTAAAGGTATACTTAAACTTGATTTATAATTGTCTATAACTAAGATTTGAATATCTGAAATAGGAAGCAATAAATCAATATCATTGTATTGAACTTTAATGTTGTCTAAATATAATTTCAGATACTCACATTTTTCAATGTATATGACTCTGTGTCCCATAAAAACAAAAAAAGGCTCCGAAGAGCCGAATCCGGGATAAACCCTTGTTTTGTTAGGTCATATAAATTTTTGCTAGAATATAACCATCTATAGTATATCCTAATCAAACTCTAATTTCAATATATTTTCTTTAATTTCATACATATTTCCTAATGCATCTGTTGCAAATTTTTGGATTTTGATGAATGTGCCAACAGATGGCATTAACCTTTTATTGCACATCATACAAATTGGCTTTACTTCAAACATTCCTTTTTTATCATTATTAGTTGCAGTAAATTTCAAGATTTCATAGTGAACGCCGTCATGGTATTGTGTCTTGCCTCCCTCTTGCATAGCAGCATCATAAACATACTTATCTCCTGCTTTTTTAACAAGACCAATGAGTTCATCTCGATGCATCGAACATACAAATTGCCAATCATCACCTATTCCTTTGTTTTGTTTTTCTTGATCATACCATTTTCTTGAAATAATATATTTTTGCTTTGTTTTGCTATAGAATACATCTTTATAACGTACAGTTAAAAATTTATACTTTCCTTCAGGTGATAAATAGAAATCAGTACGATAAGGACTAATTTGTTTAAGAATCACTTTTTTGTTATGAACACGATAGTTTGAAGTAATTTCTAAATGATTTCCTAGTTTTTCTGAATAAAATTTGATAGAAGTAATGGCTGGTCCATTATTTTTCTTTGCATATTTAGTAATCGGTCCAAAGTCATGTTCATATAATGTTAATGGATTTTCACCTTTTAATACATATTTACCTTTTTTATCAAGTCCATAATATTCATTAGATTCTTTATATGTATTAAAATGATCTAATACAACTACTTTTATTTTATCAAAAGTTTTTGAATCTTTATGTTTCATAATATATTTATCAGTATCATCATTAATAATATTATTAACAAGTTCAATAGCTTTCTTTTCCTTTGGGTCATAAATATTTTTGATTCTTTCTACCAGCATTTCTTGTGAATCTACATTTCTTGTACTATAAATTGTCTCATCAGCAATTTGTCTATTAGGTTTAGTATCAATTTTATGAGAAACCTTAATCAATGGATAATGCATAGTATCTTTGTCAATTAAACCTAAAACATATTGATTGGATTCATAGTATATATTTTTTAAATTAGAAATAAATGATATATATTTTGGATCTAAAAATTGATTATCCGGTAAAACATTAAAGACTTCTCCTGTTTTTTCATCATATAAATCTTTTAAATCATAGGTCATTAAATAAGAATTAATAAGATTCATTTTCTTTAATGAAGCTACAATTAAAGCATCAATAGCGTGATGAAAATAGTCTTGTTCACGTTCTTTTGGTAAATTAATTCTTTTTCTAAAAGCATTCGTTGCCTGTCCTTTAATAGTATGAACTTTCGTATCAATATCATTATCTTTAAAATAATGTTGTAAAGTATTCATGACAGTTCGACAAGCATAACTTGTATCTACTAAATTACGATTAATAAACTTTTTCGCCACATCATACTTTGTAATGTCTTCTTCGAATAATAAATTCATTTTTTTCTTACGATTCATATTTTTGTTATTACGCACAAATGTTTGATAATTTGTGAGATTTCCATCAGTGAATTTATTTTTCAAATAGGCTGCTATAGGTGTTAAATTTCCTTTTTCTTGATTTTCTAATCTTGAAGTTAAAACTTTGTTTGATAATGAATCATCCAAAGAAACTGATAAAGGTATAATATGATCAATTTCATAAGCTTTATCATCAAAAATCAAAGTATGTAAATCTATCGCTTGTTGCGTATACGCTGTTTTACAATCCTGTTCTAAATATAAACGTATTTTATTTCTTGTTTTATTATTCACTCTTTCAGGATCAATTTCTGCTCCTTTAATAATTTCATCAATCTCTTTATTTTTCTTTTCAAATTGTCTTTGATTTTCATTAATTCGATTTTTTTGTTCTTGTGTATTTTTATCTCTTGTTGTTTCAATAACTATACTATCAAATTCACCATATTTCTTTCTTAAATCATTAATGACTTTAAATGTTTCACGATGTGCTCTTTTAGCAACGGGAGACAAAATAGCACTATCATCTGCTTCAATATTCTTTTTACCTTTTAATGATGGTCTATTTTTATTAAATAAATCCATTTGATGTAATAACTGCATTTGATTCATTTCAGTATTTAATAATTCTTTATTCAAGAGCTTCATCGCTTTTAATGACAGTGAATGATAGCCAGATATTCCTTTCATACTTGCAAGATCAACTAGCACTTCTTGATTAAAATCAGGATATAATGTCTTTATTTGTTCATACCTTTCTTCTACCCCTTTAGCTTTTGTACAAATATCAATAATTTGATCAACAATATTTTTATCATCCAACTTATTTTCTTGATTATATTTTTTAAATATCTTTAAAACTTTATTAAATCCTTTAAATTCAGTTAAGATTGGTTTTTCATTTTTATCAATCCTAAAACCACTCACTTCAATTTCTTTAACATCTAATAATTTTAGTAATTGTTTAACTGTAATATTTCCTTTTGTATTGACATGTTCGATAATTTGTTCTTTTTGTTCTACTGATATTTTTTCACCATTTATCGTTAGATTATTTAAGTCATTTAATAAGTTAAATAATTCTGCTGTATAAGCTTGTTTAGGTGCTCTTAATTGATCAGGAAAAATACTACATTTCCCTCTCATCACATCTATTAAATTAACATGAACAAGTTGATTATCAACCAAACGATAACTTCCATAAGGTGTTGGCGAAATTTGACTACCCGGTCCTTGATCATAACGACGTCTTCTCGCTACTATGCTAACAATATCATTTTTTATCTTTTCATCAATTTTTTGTTTGGTAAGCAAAGCATCAAGTTCATGAAGGTAATCTTCTGTTTTAAAGTTATTTTCAGTTCCTCTAATATGTCCTTGTTCGTTTAATCTTTCTAATTGAACTTCACAAATAAATTTACCGTCTTTTAATAACTGACTATTAGAAGATAAAACAGCTTTTGTTCCTTCATCATCTTTTGTTTCATCAGCTAATGTTTCTAGTGTCGTTCCCCTTTTTTTAGTAATATGCATAATTGCACAGCATAATTCTTCTAAAGAAAGTTTTTCATTAAGCCCTTTTACCCTCATTTTATATGGATTAAGATAATAATAAGATGCAACATACATATTATTTTTTTCAAGATATTTTTTCATATCTTCTAAGCGATTGACTTTTCTTCTTTTTAATCTTCGTGCACTTCTGCTTGCTCTTCTTTTTTCATTTTCAGAAGCAGTACCTTCTTTAAAAAGACGAACCCCATAATCAACAAAAGTATTTTCATCAATATCAATTACACCATATCCCACCGATGTAATTCCAATATCCAAACCTAAAACCAATCTTCCCATATTTTTTCTCCTTTACATAGATTAAATATATTATACTATAAATAACACGAATATGATATGATAAAATTATTCATTCTTCTTTCAATTTTATCTTGCCTAAATAATAAATATATGTTATTCTAATTAGGCAGTTAGGTGAGATGTCTACGTAGCTCAGCTGGATAGAGCACACGCCTTCTAAGCGTGCGGTCAGGGGTTCGAATCCCTTCGTGGACGCCATTTATAAATTAAGTCTTGATTATTCAAGACTTTTTTTATTTTATATAAAAACAAACGGTACATATTGTACCGTTTTATTCTATAACCTTTTCTCTTTTATTACCAATATAAGGTCCATCTTGACATTTCCCTGCATAATAAAAACCATGACTTTCATAATAATCATTTAATTTTTGATTATCAATCGCACAATCTAAACGTAATCTTGTTTTACGATTGCTTTTTGCTAGTTTTTCTACTTCTTTTAAAATAATAGAACCCACACCTTGAATACCTATCATACTAACAAAATTATGAAGATAGTAAGCTGGTTGTTGATCTTGCCAACGTGTGTCTTCTTGTAAACATACAATAGCTCCCACAATATGTTCGTTATCTTTTAATACATACAATTGGTTTAATTTAGCTTGTTGAAGATAATATTCTAATGGATAAGCATTTAAATAATCTGTATCATTCCATTGATGAATACCTGCTTCATCCACGCTACTCTTTGTTTAACTAATTCAAATACTTCATTTACATCTTGAAGTGTTGCTTTTTCAAATTGATATTTCATTTTAGACTCCACCTACTCTTGATATTCTTCTAATGCTAATTGATTTTGATGAAGTGATGTTGCAATATCTATACCCACATATCGAAAACATGTTGCATCATAGCCATGCCCTGTTACTGCCTCTTTATCTTGAGGATAACGTAAAATATAGCCATATTCATAACTATGATTGATTAACCATTGATAAACATCTGTTTGATTAAAGTCCTGATCAGATATCCCTTTTTTCTTTAAGATGACCGATGTTCCTAATTGCATTTCACTGTAACCTGCTTGATCACCTTCTAGCGATAACACATCATAACTAGTATAAGCCTTTGAAACTATAAACCCATGATCTAACTCCGTATTCATCGCTTTATACATTGATTTCAATTGATTATAGGCTTCATCTTGTAAATACATTGTATAACTCAAACGAGGAATATCAGCTATCATCGTCAGCTTTTTGGGTTGATAACTTGATATAAAAGTTTGATTATTCACAACTTGTTTCATTAAATCAATTTTATATAGACGTTTAGCTCCATCTTTTAAAGTATTCGTCATGAGTGTAGCAACACCATTAGCGTCATAAGTATCAATCATTGATTTAAAATGATGGTAGATAATCCGGCTCGTTAAATTTTCTTCTTCAAAAATTGAAACATAACGATTAGTCAAAGCAATATAGTTATAATCACTATCATCATATAAAGTACGTAATAATTGATAGTATTCTATATTATCAAAATCAAAATACTCGCTATTTAAATAAGCAAAAGCCAAATTATTTTTAATTAATAAATTAAAATTAGTATCTATATGATTTCCAAACTCTACTGTAAGTTTATCTACTATTTTATTGGTTTCATCTAATAAAACAGATAAATCACTATAAGTTTTTACTTTTCTTAAAGAATTATAATATGTATAGTTTTGTAATTTGAATTGATCATATGTGATATAATCTATGAATTGATTAACCGGAATAGCATTATCAATTAGATAATTTTGTTCCTGTTTATCTAAATATCTTTCAATTAATGCACGATTATCATTGTTAATGCCATTAACACGATAAAAACGATCATATTTATAATTTAATGCTGTAAAAGCTAATATAAAACAAATAAAAGCTATTCCATATAAATGCCAACGTTTTAATTTCATTTTATCACCTGCACCCATTATATACTATCTTGAAGTGAAAAGAAAGGAATGGCTTATAAGCGCAATTCCTTTAATTTCACTAATTCAAAAACAGCTTGAATACGTGAATCAACACCTAGTTTTTGAATCACATTAGAAATATGATTTCTTACTGTCTTTTCACTAATACCAAGCTGTAAAGCTATCTCTTTGGTTGAAAAATTATCAACTAATAAATTAAATATTTCTTTTTCTCGTGGCGTTAAAATCATATTATAGCATCCCCTCACTACTATAATATATGTGATTAACTAAGAATTGGTACTTTGTAAAACTTTATATAAAGTTTGTGCCACATCTTGTGGCAACACTTCTTTAAGTTCATCAATTGATGCTTCCTTCAATCGTTTAACACTGCCAAAATGCTTTAATAATTCTTTTTTACGTTTTGGTCCAATTCCTTCTACATTATCCAAAATAGATTGAAATAAAGATTTAGATCGTACATTTTTATGAAAAGAAATCGCATAACGATGGACTTCATCTTGCATTCTTGTTAGCAAGAAAAATAAATCACTCTTTTTATCAATAGGAACAATTTGACCTTGTCCATCTAATAATAAAGCTGTAGAATGCTTATCATCCTTGGCTAAACCACATACTGGTATCCCCATATTTAAACTTTTAATGACTTCATCAGCCACTTTAATTTGCCCTTTACCGCCATCGACAATAATTAAATCCGGTCTTTCTAAACCATCTACCAATACACGATAATAACGACGATAAATAACTTCTTTCATACTAGCATAATCATCCGGTCCCTCAACCGTCTTAATTTTAAATTTACGATAGTTCTTTTTACTTGGAACACCATCTATAAAACAAACCATTCCTGCTACAGCATAGGCACCTTGAATATTAGAGTTATCAAATAATTCTATTCTTCTAGGTAAAGGCATATTTAATTTTTCACCTAACTGTTTGATTGCACCAATGGTTGCTTTTTCATTTTTTTCTTTCAATAAAAATTTCTTTTCTAATGACTCTTTCGCATTTTCATAAGCCATATTGACTAAATCTGCTTTTTTCCCTTTTTGGGGTTTAATGATTTTACACTCTACAATTTCTTCTAATAATGATGTATCTAAATCCATCGGTACAAATAACTCTTTAGGATACGTATTCTCTTGATAAAAGCCAACAATAAATTGAATAATTTGTTCCTGAACATCATCACTAGCAGGAACTAAATTTAAATCTCTAGCCAATAGTTTACCATTACGCATAAAAAATAACTGAATAGATAGATAGCCTTTATCTTGATAATAACCAATAATATCTCGATCTGTTAAATCACTAAATTGAACATGCTGTTTACTTGTTACATGATGAATATGCTGTATTAAATCACGATATTCTTTGGCTAATTCAAAGTTTAATTGTTTGGAAGCTTCTTCCATTTTTTGTTTTAAATCATCAATCACTTCTTTAGTATCACCTTGAATAAAACGGGTAATCTGATTTGTTAAATCTTTATAAACTTCTTCATTTACTTCATGAATACAAGGTCCTAAACATTGATTCAACGAATAATAAAGACATGGCTTTTTAGGTATATGATTACATTTTCTAAGGGGATAAAGACGATTTAATAATTTAAAAGTTTCTCTAGCAGCTGTACCATCAGGAAACGGTCCAAAGTATTTATGTTTTTTATCTTTGGCACTTCTAACTATTTTTAAACGAGGATGTGTTTCTTTAGTCATTTGGATATATGGATAATATTTATTATCCATAAAAGAAATATTATATTTAGGAGCATAATCTTTGATTAAATTAATTTCTAATAATAACGCTTCCTTTTCACTATCACAAACAATATATTCAAAATCCTCGATTTCACCTACAAGTTTTGTTGTTTTATAGTTATGACTGCCAGCAAAGTAAGAAGAAACTCGATTCTTTAATTTTTTTGCTTTTCCAACATAAATCACTGTTCCTTCTTTATTTTTCATTAAATAACACCCTGGTTTTAAAGGCAGTAAAGAAAGTTTATTTTTTATATAAGTTATATCCATTATTCAAAATACACCAAGGTTGCCCCTAAGCCACCTTCATTAGGTCCTCCATCACGATAAGATACAACATATTTATTTTTATCTAACAACTTTCTTACTCCCTTTCTTAAAACACCTGTCCCCATACCATGAACAATACGCACCATCGAATAACGATGAACAAGAGCATCATCAATAAACTTGTCTACTTTGATCATCGCTTCTTCATAACGTAAGCCAATAATATTTAATTCATATCCTTGAGGTTTAGATGTTTTTAATGGTTTTAAACTACTCTTTACTACTTTTTCTTTTACTTTTTCATGTAAGAATTCAACTTCATTTGTTTTGGCATTGATTTTTAAACCACCCATACCAATAGTAAGTACACCTTTTTTATTGATATCCATGACTTCTCCTTGACGATTAACCGAAAGAACCTTGACAACATCACCTATTTTAAATTGATGATGATTTTGGCGAACTACTTTTTCTTTTTCGTGTTTAGATAAATCTAATTGACGTTTAGCGTCAATAACCTGATGTGGTTTTAATTGACTTTGTTCATTTAGATTCTTCATTACCCTAGAAACTTGTGTTTTAGCTTGTTCAATAATTTCATTGGCTTCATTTTTAGCTTCTTCCATTAATTGTTCTTTTTGACTTTGCCATTTATTTAATTTATCGTTATATTCATTATTCTTCTTTTTTGCTTCTAATAACAATTCATCAAGTTGATCTTTTTCTTGTTGAACCCTAGATAATTCATCTTGTAACTTCTCTAATAATCGTTGTGAAGTAGTAAGTGAAGCTTCTTTGATCTTTTTAGCGTCTTGGACAATATCTTGATCTAACCCCAATCTTGCAGAAATCTCAATAGCATAAGAATTACCAACACTTCCTTCAATCAAACGGTATGTCGGCTTCATTGCTTGTTGATCAAATTCTACTGAAGCGACTTTGACATAATCAGAAGCCTTCGCATATTCTTTCAATCCTGAATAATGGGTAGAAGTTAACACCAAGCACCCTTTTTGATGAAGATATTGTAAGATTGCTTGAGCAATACTTTGACCTTCTTGTGGATCAGTTCCTGAACCAATTTCATCAATTAAAACTAAACTATTGAACTTGGCATGTTCAGTAATATGCACTAATCTTTTCATATGTGATGAAAAAGTAGATAAAGACTGTTCAATAGATTGCTCGTCACCTAAATCAACATAGATATCATGAAATAATGGAATCTTGGCTTCGCTTGCAAGAACTGGAAGTCCACATATAGCCATTAAAGAAAGTAAACCTGCTGTTTTTAATACAACGGTCTTACCTCCCGTATTACTTCCACTAATTAATAAAATATTTTGTGGTTTTTGTAAGACGATATCATTGGCAACAACCTGTTGTCGCTCAATTAAAGGATGTTTTGCTTGTTTTAAAACTAAACTTTGATAATCTTGATGAACCTCAGGTAAAATCATTTCATTCTTTTTACCAAATAAACTAATCGCAAAAATATAATCAATTTCTGTTAAATTTTGACAATCTTCTAATAAAATATCGAAATGTCTTTTTACCATTCTTGATAATTCTAATAAAATACGATGTATTTCTATTTGTTCATCTTGTTGCAAAGAGGCTAATTGATTGTTAAGCGCCACAATCTCAGCTGGTTCAATAAATAATGTTCTTCCCGTTGCCGAATGACCATGAACAATTCCTGATACTTGATTTTTATACCCAGCTTTAACCGGTAAAACTAAATGATCATTACGAGAAGAAATACCATCTTGTGATAGTAAATCTACATTTTTAGCTTTAATACTTTCTATTCTTTTTCTAATTTGTGATTGTAAATGCATTAAACGTTGTCTAATTGTATAAAGTTCATGACTAGCATGATCTTGAATATGTCCTGAAGGATCAATACAATGATGAATTTGATCCAATAGTTCTTGTGGTAAATAAAGTAAATCTATTAATTGAGTTAATTGACTATGTGTTGCATCATTGGATGAAAGATACTGTTTTACTTCTTTAATGTTATAAAGTAATGATTGAATACTTAATAGCTCATCAGGGAATAAAACACCATCTTTATTAGCTTTATCTAAATGCGGTTTTATATCATCAAACTGTCCTAAAGGAACATTGCCATAAGCATAAATAAGAGCCATTCCATCAAGAATATATTGTTGTTGGTATTGTAAATCATCTAAATCTTGATAAGGTTTTAATGCTGTTATTTTTTGTTTAGAAAGTTCACTATGACAAAGAGCAGCAATTTGTTTTTTTATTTCATTAAATTCTAAAGTATCATCATTATTTTTCATGTCCATCACCTACTTCTATTTTACTTAATATTTCATTCTTTTTAACTTGATTTGAACCCGTATTTAATAGCTTTATTAAAGCCTGATACTGTTGTTGATCAAGTGTTACATGATCTAAACTTAAATAGTAATCATTTATTTTTTCATCTAATTGACTTTGTGTCAACAAATGATAATCATAGCCATGTTGTAAAGTTTGACTCATCATATAAACAGTTTGGCTATCTTTACCATCATATGAACTTGATTTTTTAAAAATAGCATCCATTTGCATATAATCATTACTGATATCACTTAGCATATCGCTATAGTAAGGAACCAATTCAATGGCTCTACTCGCAATAATTGTATTCTTAACCATTTTCTTTCCATCACTTATAAAAGGAACAACAACCATTGTTAAAGCAATATAAATCATAACGATGGCTTCTAAAGCACTTAAAACCATCCCTAAGATACGATCTGCAAAACGAGTAAGAGAAAAATGATGCAATAAAGATTTAAACAATGGCTTTATTATCCTTCCTAATAAAGCAAAAACAATTTTTGAGATTACAAAAATGATAAAGAATAAAATAATACGATTGATATATTCTCCTAAAAATTCTAGTAAACCTTCACTTTGATAAATAACAAATATATATGACAGCGGACTCGACAAAAAATAAGCCACAATTACAGCTAAAATAGTAGCTAAAAAATCATAAAGTCTTACTGCAAATCCTTTAATAAGACCTATAAAAATCATCAAAAGAAAAAATAAAACGACAATAAAATCTATAATGAACGGTTTCATTTGCCAAATCATGTCATCACCCCTTGGATTATTGTACCAAAACAAAAATATAGTGTCAAAATGACAAATTTATGCTATAATTAGTATATACGTCAGGAGGTTAGATAAAACATGAATGTAGAAAAAAATAATTGTTCTGCAAATTCAAACATTATAAACATGCATGCCTCATATCACGCTCCTTTAAATGAACATGGAAGTAACGTATCAGCGTTAAATGATGAGCGCGCAAAAAATTATTACGACTTATCACATATTGGTTGTGATGAGACAGGTTCTGGGGACTTTTTTGGTCCATTATGCGTTGTTGCTTGTTACGTCGACGAACGTGACTTTGATTGGTTAGTGAGTTTAAATATTCGAGATCCTAAAACAATGACTTCAAAAGAAATAATTGAGACCGCTCGTGAAATAAAAGATCGTTTAATTTACAGTTTGCTTATATTAGATAATTCGCATTATAATCATATGGCACAAGAAGGTTTTAATTTAGCTAACATTAAAGCTAAATTATATAATCAAGCTGTAACGAATGTAATGCAAAAAGTGGCAATGAAAATTGATAAAAAAGTGGTAAATCAATTTGTTTCTCCTAAAACTTATTATAATTATTTAAAAAATGAAGTAATTGTTGTTAAGGATTTATCTTTTGAACAAAAAGGTGAAGAGAAGTATTTAGGAATTATGTGTTCTGCAATATTATCAAGGTATGCATATTATCAGTATTTTAATAATATGTCTCGCAGTTTAAAAATAAAACTACCTCGTGGCACAACTTCCACTGTTGAAAATGTAGCAGTAGATATTGCAAGAAAATATGGTGAAAAGATGTTACTTAAAGTAACCAAAACAAATATGACAAACTTTAAAAGAGTAAAAGAAGCACTTAAGAAATAAGCGCTTCTTTTTTATTTAACTTCTAATTCAAAAGGTTCTACTTTTGTATATTTAACACCCGCTGCATCTAGCATCCGTTTAGCAGCACGATCACTAGGTGTTCCGTTATATTTTTCATCTTCATAAATAATTTCAGCAATACCACTTTGAATGATAGCTTTGACACATTCATGACAAGGAAATAATGAAACATAAATACGGCATCCCTTTAATGGTGCAGTACTATTTAAAATAGCATTTAATTCTGCATGAACAACATAAGGATATTTTGTATCATATAATTCTCCTTCTCTTACTTGCCAAGGAAATTCATCATCTTCACAACCCCAAGGAAGTCCATTGTAACCCACACCAACAATTTTATTTTGAGGACTCACAATGCAAGCACCTACTTGAGTATTAGGATCTTTAGAACGATAAGCTGATAACTTAGCTACTCCCATAAAGTATTGAGTCCAAGAAATAATTTTACTTGCCATTATTTTTCTCCTTTCAACTCTTTTATTTTATCTTGAAAATAATCTGGTAATTCACTATCAAATTCTAAATATTCACCAGTTGTTGGATGAATAAAACCTAAAACTTTTGCATGTAAATATTGACCATGACTTTGGTCATCTCTTTTATAACCATACTTAGGATCACCATAAACCGGATAACCAATATAAGCCATATGTACCCTAATTTGATGCGTACGTCCTGTTTCAAGACGACATTCAATCAATGTCATATCATCATATCTTTCTAACACTTTAAAATTAGTAATTGCTTCTTTACTATTTTCTTTCGTTACGGCCATATTTTGGCGATTAGTACGATCACGACCAATAGGCGCATTAATTTTACCAAATTCATGAGGAATATTGCCATGAACTAAAGTAATATAACGACGTGTTACACTATGTTCTTTTAATTGTTCAGTTAAAGAACGGTGAGCTACATCATTTTTAGCTACCATTAATAAACCACTTGTTTCCTTATCAATACGATGTACAATTCCTGGTCTATTTACTCCATTAATACCCGACAAATCATGACAATGATATAACAATGCATTAACAAGCGTTCCACTAACGATACCTTGACTAGGATGAACAATCATACCTGAAGGTTTATTTACTACAATGACATCATGATCTTCATAAACAATATCTAAAGGGATATTTTCTGGTTCAATATCCATATTTTCATTTTCAGGAATGGTTACTTCAATTAAATCATTTTCTTTTAATTTAAAACTTGCTTTTTCTTTTTTTCCATTAACTGTTACCAGTCCTTTTTTTATATAATCTTGTATCAACGTTCTTGATAAATCAGGAAAATGTTGATCTAATTCTTTATCTAAACGAATATCGTCTTTTGTTGCCTGTAAATTAACTTTCTCCATGTATATACTCCTCTAATAATATTTCTACAATAATAAGTCCTACTCCAATCACAACCGCCATATCAGCAATATTAAAGACAGGAAAATCATAACCTAAAATAATAAAATCTAAAAAGTCACGTACATATCCTAACCATAAACGATCAATCAAATTACCAATAAGACCACTAAATGTGAGAACTAAACCATAACGTGTTAACACATTTTTTGGTGTTGTTTTATTAAAATAAACAGCCATCACTACAACCGCCACAATGGAAACAATAACAAACAATCCTATTCTTCCTGTTAGCATCCCCCATGCTGCTCCTTTATTATGAGAATAAGTATAATAAAAAAAGTGAGAAATAATCTCTTGTGATTGACCTAGTTTCATTGATGAATCAACAATAAACTTTGTTAACTGATCTCCTATTACAATGACTAAAATCGTAATAAGATAAAATATTTTATTTTTTGTACTTATATTTTTCATTTTATCACCCATCGTCATTATACAATAACCCCTTAAAAAAACCAATATTCAATTTAATGAAGTAGTTTCCAATACCGTATCTTGAACTTATTGTAACTTTGTTATAGAATTTGACTTGGAGGTATACATATGACACAAACAGAATTAGAAACGATTATTCATCAAGTAGCAAGTCAAAGTCATCTTTCATCAGATGATATTCCTGATTTAGATTTATACATCGATCAAATTATTACCCTTTTTGATCAAAAATTAGAAAATAATAAAAGATATGAAGACGATAAATTACTAACAAAAACAATGGTTAATAATTATAGTAAAGCTAAAGTTATTACGCCTATTAAAGGAAAAAAATATTCAAAAGAACAAATCATTTCAATGTTAATGATTTATCAATTAAAAAACTCTCTTACTATTCAAGAAATCAAACAATTATTAACCCCTTACTACCAAGAAAATATTTCTTTAGAAAATATTTATAATCAATTTTATCAAATACAAGATAAACAACAAGATGAATTACCTCAATTCATCCATCAATATTTAAAAGATTATCAACTACCTTTAAACAATCAAGAAGATTTATTAATTTTAGTATTATCACTTGCTTCATTAAATGACCAAATTACACGTATCATTCAACTTATTCTTGATCACTTAGAGGAATCTAAATGACATTACAACAATTAAAATATCTAATTGAAGTTGCTAATAGCGGTTCAATGAATGAAGCAGCTAAAAAACTTTATGTCTCACAGCCTAGTTTATCTAGTGCTATCAAAGAATTAGAACAAGAATTTGGTATTACTCTTTTCAATCGTACCAATAAAGGTATTTCTTTATCAAATGAAGGACAGGAATTTTTAGGTTATGCCAAGCAAATTATTGAACAAACACATTTATTAGAAGAACGTTATTTAGATCAAACAGAAAGAAAAATTAAATTTTCTATATCTTGCCAGCATTATTCTTTTGCGATTAGTGCATTTATCGAATTAATTCAAGAATATGGCTATAATGAATATGATTTTACTATTCAAGAGACAAGAACTGCAGAAATTATCGAAGATGTAAAGAGTATGAAGAGTGAATTAGGTATTCTATATTTAAATGACTTTAATAGAAAAGTACTTACAAAGTTATTTAGAGAAAACCAATTGACCTTTCATTCTTTATTTAAAGCTCAACCCCATGTTTTTATAGGTAAACATCATCCTTTAGCTTCTGCTTCTATCTTATCTTTAGAACAACTCAATGATTATCCTTATTTATCGTTCAATCAAGGAAATCAAAATTCATTTTATTTTTCTGAAGAGATTGGCAGTACCTATACCCATAAAAAATCAATTCAAGTCAATGATCGTGCTACCCTTTTTAATCTTTTATTAGGATTAAATGGTTATATCATTTCTACAGGCATTATTTCTAAAGAATTAAATCCTGATATTATTGCTATTCCTTTACAATTAGATGATATGATTGAAATTGGTTATATTAAACAAAAAAATGTTGCATTATCAAAAATAGGACAAATTTATATTGATAAAATGAATCATTATATTTATAATTTGTTATAGTTTTAATCTATAGCAAATTATAATTTTTTTATTATTTACGCATATTTCATAATTCTATATAATGTAGAAAAAGAGGTAGAGAAACATGAAAATAAATAACTTATTAAATAAAAGACCAACATTATCGTTCGAAATATTTCCACCTAAAAATCATGGTGATGATCTTTCGTCCATTTTTCTTACAATTAGTCAATTAGCTAAATTAAATCCTGATTTTATTTCAGTTACTTATGGGGCTGGTGGTTCTACAAGTAAGAATACTGCTAAAATTGCATCTATTATTAAAAATCAATATCATATTGAAGCCGTTGCTCATTTAAGCTGTATTGATACATCCAAAGAAGATTTAATCGATATTTTAAATGAATTAAAGGATAATAATATTGAAAATATTTTAGCCTTACGTGGGGATTATCCTCAAGACTATGATCAAAGAGATTTACAAGGAGATTTTAAATACGCAAGTGATTTAAATGAATTTATTAGTGAACAATTTCCTGATCAATTCTGTTTATCAGGAGCTTGCTATCCAGAAACTCACTTTGAAGCAGAAAGCTTTGAACAAGATCTTCAAAACTTAAAAAAGAAAGTAGATGCTGGAGCTAAATATCTTGTCACTCAGTTATTTTTCGATAATCAATATTATTATCGTTTAATTAAACGTGCTCGCCAAATAGGCATTAATGTTCCTATTATTGCTGGAATCATGCCAGCTACAAGTTCTAAACAATTAAAAAGATTATCTAAAATATCAGATTGTTCAATTCCTTATTCGCTTGCAAGCATGATGGAACGTTTTTTAGATGATCCAGAAGCCTGTAAAGAAGTTGGATTACATTATGCAACATATCAAATTATTGATTTAATGAGTCAAGGTGTTGATGGTATTCATATTTATACAATGAATAAACCTGAAATTGCTGAAGAAATTTTAAAAAGAACAAAAGCTATCCGTCGTGAATATTTCAAAGATTAAAGAACAAGCCCTTAAATATTTAGGATATCAAGGGCAATCTATCGATATACAAACCGAAAAACTCATTAATGAATGTTTAGATGAAATCAATCAAATTGCCCATTTTAAAGTTGTCTATCAACGCTATCCACTCAATCATCATCCTCTAAGACTTCACCATATTTCCTTAGAGTATGATGATTTAATAACATTATTTCAAGATTGTCATGAAGTTATTGTTATTGGATGCACTCTTGGTGTAGCATTTGAAAGAACAATGAAAAAATTATATTTAATTAATATGACTAAAGCTACAATTATGGATGCCATTGGCAGCAGTTATCTTGAAGCATGTTGTGATGAATATGAAAAAACAATCATTAAAGAGAAAAGAACTTTCCGTTTTTGTCCAGGCTATGGTCGTGTTCCTCTTTCTTTAAATCGAGAACTTGCGCAATTATTAGATTGTTCTAAGCATATTGGATTAACGATTCAAAATAATGATTTACTTCTTCCTCAAAAATCAATGATTGGCATCATTGGTTTAGGACAAGATAAAACTAAAAAAAGTTGTCATCATTGTAAACAAATTGAACATTGTCAATTTAGAAAGCGAGGTCAAAGATGTTACAAGACAAACTAAATAAAGAAATACTCCTATTTGATGGAGCCATGGGAACTCAATTACAAAATGCTGGATTAAAAGGTGGCGAAGTTCCTGAATATTATAATATTGATCATCCGGATTTACTTATCGATATCCATTCACGATATTTAAAAGCGGGTGCCGATTTTATTACAACTAATACTTTTGGAGCTAATCCTTTAAAACTTGAACAATCAAAATACAATTACCAAGAAGTGATTTTAAAAGCTGTAGAAAACGCTAAGATCGCACGTGATCGTGTTAATCCTGATGCGTATATTGCTTTTGATATTGGACCCGTAGGACAATTAATGGAACCTATGGGAACTTTGACTTTCGACCAAGTTTATCAAAGTATAAAAGATATGATTGACCTCATTAAGGACGATGTTGATGTTGTTTTATTAGAAACAATGACTGATATCTATGAAGTTAAAGCTTCTATTTTAGCCATCCAAGAAAACTCATCCTTACCTATTTTCGTTACAATGACCTTTGAAGCTAATCAACGTACCCTATCTGGATGTGATCCTTTAACCATGGTCAATATTTTAGAAGGGTTAAATGTTGATGCCCTCGGTATCAATTGCTCTTTAGGTCCTAAAGAAATTACTCCTATTTTAGATCAAATATTAAAATATACTCATTTACCTGTCATGGTTCAACCTAATGCTGGTTTACCAGTTCTTGTTGATGGTAAAACATGTTATCACATGTCAAGTGATGAATTTAGTGAAGCTTGTCTTCCTCACCTTGATCATGGTGTTGCGATTATTGGCGGGTGTTGCGGTACTACCCCAGAATTTATTGAAAAATTAAGTATTCATTGTCATCAACCTGTTAAAAAAAGAACTGTCCAAAAAGCAACAAGAGTATCCAGTGGTAGTCAAACAGTTGAATTTGGTCATCATGTTGTTGTCTGTGGAGAACGTTTAAATCCAACCGGGAAGAAAAAATTAAAAGCTGCCTTAAAAGAACAACGTTATGATGAATTAGTTGTAGAAGGTATTAAACAAGAACAAGCAGGAGCCCATGTTTTAGATGTCAATGTTGGTTTACCTGGTATTGATGAAACAAAGACAATGAAGCATGTTATTAAATTATTACAAGAAGTTTTAAATGTTCCTTTACAAATCGATAGTTCTCATGCCAGTGCCATTGAACAAGCTTGTCGTTATTATAATGGAAAACCATTGATTAATTCTGTTAATGGTAAAGATGAAATTATGGAAGAGATTTTCCCAATCGTTAAAAAATACGGTGGTGTTGTAATTGGTTTAACCCTTGATGAAAATGGTATTCCTTTAAAAGCTGAAGAGCGTTATGAAATTGCTAAAAAGATTATCAAAAAAGCCGCTACATATGGTATTGATAAAAAAGATGTTATCATTGACTGTCTTGTATTGACAGCTTCTGCTCAACAAAAAGAAGTCATGGAAACAGTTAAAGCTGTCAGTATGGTTAAACAACTTGGTGTCCATACCGTTTTAGGAGTAAGTAATGTTTCTTTTGGTTTACCTAATAGACCTTTACTTAATAAAACATTTTTAGCCATGGCGATGTCAGCTGGTTTAGATTTACCTATTATTAATCCATTAGATAAAGAACTCATGAGTACTATTGATGCTTTCAATGTTCTTTATAATTATGATCATGATGCTACAGTTTATATTGACCACCAAGCCAATCAAGAAACAACAGTAAAAACTGAACAAAAAACAATGTCTTTATTCGACATTGTATTACACGGTCTAAAAGATGAAGCTACTAAAGCAACAAAACAAATGCTTGAAAACCAAGACGGTCTTTCTATCATTAATGAGATCCTTATTCCTGCATTAGACCAAGTAGGTAAAGATTATGAACAAAATAAAATCTTTTTACCACAATTAATTCAAGCAGCAGAAACAAGCAAAATTGCTTTTGAAATCATTCAACAAGGTTTCCAAACACAAGACCAAAATAAAAAAGCAAAAATCATTATTGCTACTGTTCATGGAGATATTCATGACATTGGAAAAAATATAGTTAAAGTCGTTTTAGAAAGCTACGGATACGATGTCATTGATTTAGGAAAAGATGTACCTAAAGAAACCGTATTAGAAGCCTACAAGCAACATCATCCTCAAGCTATAGGTTTAAGTGCTTTAATGACAACAACCGTTATTTCTATGAAAGATACCATTACTTTATTAAAAGAAAATCATATTGATTGTCCTATTTTTGTTGGTGGTGCTGTATTAACACCAGATTACGCAAAAGAAATCAATGCTGATTATTATGTCAAAGATGCTATGGATACTGTAGAACTTATGAATAAACTTTTTGATTAAATAAAAACAAAAGAGAAAATTCTCTTTTGTTTTTTTATAGTCTTTCTAAAAAATGAATCAACCGTTGATAACAATGATGATAAGATGCAAGATCTAATCTTTCATCAGGCGTATGAATATCATACATATTAGGACCCATTGTAACAATATCCAAATCAGGAATAGCCCCTTTAAAAATTCCTGTTTCTAAACCGCCATGTGTTCCTTCTTCTATCAACTCAATACCTTCACTCTCTCTAACAAAATCAATATATTGTTTTCTAAGTGTTGAATGTGGATCATAATTCCATCCTGGATAATTATTTTCGATATATGTTTTTCCTTTAAATAATTCTGCTAAAAGGGCAATTTGATGAGATAATTCATCTTTTGCTGATTCAAATGGTGAACGAATTGAATATAAAATATATAAATCTTGTTCCATATTAACAACACCCATATTTAAAGAAACATTTGTTAAATCCATATCTAATGATTTATGTTGAAAACCATTTGGTAATAAATACATCATTTTAATAATATCTTGACTTTCTTGAAGTGAAAGAGTTTGATCAAGTGCCGTAGTTTGATTAAATTGAATAGATAACCCTGCATCACTTTCTTGAAGTTCAGCCTTTATTTCTTGTTCAACTTTTTCTACTATATCCTTTATTTTTTGTTCATCACTATGACTTGCAAAAACACTTACACATTCTCGAGGAATCGCATTATCCTTTAATCCACCTTGTAAGCTTCCTAATGCAAAGTCAATATCATTTAACAAGAACTGATAATAAAGACGACTCATTAATTTATTAGCATTACCTCTTTCTAAATGAATCAAATCTCCTGAGTGACCACCTTTTAATCCACCAATTGTAATTTGATAACAAGGAAGATTATTTTTTATATAATGTAATTCTTTTTCAACCATCATTCTTCTACCACCAGAACAACTGATTGTCACCACTTTTTCATCCCCACTATCAAGTCCAATCATTCTTTTAGCATGAATATGACTTTTATTAAGCGCCATTGCTCCTTTTAAGCCAACTTCTTCTTGAGCAGTAAAGACACATTCTAATGGTGGATGCTTGAGTGTTTGATCTTCTAAAATAGCTAACATATAACAAATAGCTACCCCATCATCAGCTCCTAAAGTTGTTTTATTCGCATGCAAAAATCCATCTTCTTCGATAAGTTCAATAGGATCTTTTAAAAAGTCATGCTGACTGTCATTGTTTTTTTCACAAACCATATCTAAATGTCCTTGCAACATTACTGGTTCATGATTTTCGTAACCTTTACTTGCCTCTTTATATACAATGAAATTATTATTTTCTTCATCAAAAGCACCAGATAAACCATGACTTACCACAAAACGTTCAATATAATCTCGAATACCTCTTTCATTATCTGAACCTCTTGGAATATTTGAAATTTCTTGAAAATAATAATCAATTCTATTTTCTAACTGAAATAAACCCATTTTAATCCTCCTTAATGTGTATTTTTGCCTCGCCAACAATCATTAGAGCGTGTACTTCCATCATTTAAAGCTATAACAGGAACGTTTTTTAAATGAAGATATCCTTCCTCATTTTCAATTAAATCATGAATAATGGATAATCGTTTATGTCCATCTTGACAGTAATATTGATTATCTTTGTAAATAACTTTGATAGGAAAAGACAAACCTATTCTTTTGACTGAATCATAAGTACCTTGTCGATAAGGACAGTAATGATAATGGATATCATCTATAGATAATTGAATAATTCTCATGCATTTCCTTCATGTTGATCAATATATTTTTGGATTTCTTCTTGATCACTGTAATGATGTTTACCGGTACTGGTAATTTGGTAATTTTCATGTCCTTTGCCAAGTACGAGTAAAATGTCATCTTTTTCTAACATATCCATTGCCTTTACAATTGCCTTTTTACGATCTGGTTCAATCATATAATTTTCATGTTTTAATCCCTTAACAATATCATCAATGATTTTATTAGGATCTTCACTACGTGGATTATCACTTGTAATCACCACAAAATCACTGCCTTCACTTGCTATTTCTCCCATAATCGGACGTTTTAAAGGATCACGATCACCACCGCATCCCATCACAGTCATAATTCTTCCTTTTTTAAATTCTTTTGCACTTTCTAAGACATTTTTAACAGCATCTGGTGTATGTGCAAAATCTACAAAAATACCATTTTGATGATATTCAATGAGTTCCATACGTCCACTAGGTGCTTTTAAACGATCATTCAACGCTAAAATATCTTCAATACGATAACCCAAATGATGAATTAGCAACAACGCCGTTAAGTAATTGTAAACATTATATCTACCTACCATTTGAATTTTGGTTTGATAATGATTTCCTTGATAATCAAAAGAAAAATAAGTTCCTAAATGAGTAAATTTAATTTCATCAATAACCAAATCACCTTGATGATCACTAATGATTTCATTACAATTATGATCCAACATAAAATAATGTGCATGTGGATCATCACCATTAATAATGGCTATTTTATTATTTCTAGTTTTTTTAAATAATAGTTGTTTTGCTTTTGCATAATTTTCCATCGTTTTATGATAATCTAAATGATCTTGTGTTAAATTAGTAAAAGCGACTTCATCAAATTCCAAACCATGTATACGGTCTTTAGCTAAAGCATGACTGCTCACTTCCATGACCATTGTCTTACATCCTGCTTCTTTAGCCTTTAAAAAATAATCATATAAAACATCAACATCAGGCGTCGTATTCACCATATTAAGATAATGATGATGATAATAAAACCCAATTGTTCCCATGTAACTAGCTGGATGATTTAACATTTCTAACATTTGATAAATCATATAACAAATAGTTGTTTTCCCATTTGTACCGGTTACCCCGATTAAATTCATATCTTTAAATTCAGGATAATAATTTTGATACAAATAATCTTTTAAATAAGCTCTTGTATCAGGAACAATCACTGTTTCAACGTCATAATTTCCTTCTTCACAAATAATTTTACTTGCTCCATTTTTAATAGCACTCTCTATATAATCATGACCGTCACGTTCAACATTACGAATCGCAATAAATGTATCTCCTGGTTTGACTTTTCTTGAGTCCGTTTTTAGTTTTATTTCCATTATTATAACTCCTTTTTAATCAATCCTATTATAATACAAATCAATGTTGATTGATATGTTTTTCACTGACAACATAAAGTGCATGAGGACACATCTTTAAATCATAATGTCCCCTACCAAATATTTCACCATCAATATTAACGTTTTGTTGAATATCTAAAGCAATATGAGAGTACTGATAGTGATGATATTTCTTTGTCTTATGTAAAGTTCTTCTTAATAAATGATATGCATAAAATGGTAATTCCTTTTTAGAGATAGCATCAACGACTTCTATATCAATTAAATCTTGATTACAGCCTGTATGATAGCCAATGTAGAAACCACCACCAAAATACTGACTGTTACAAAACGCACCAATTGTTACATTCCCACGATATATTTGTAAATCATCATAAGTGATATTTAAAGAATAACTTGGTAATGTGATGATTTGTTTTAATATTTGCATCATATACTGCCATGATCGCGGTATGATGGGATATTTTTTTAAATGAACTTGATTCGCTATTTGTGCGTCGAGCCCACAACAACATATATTAATACAATAAACATCATTACACTTAATTAAATGAAAAGGTTGCGCTTTTAATGTTAGACTTTTCTTTAAAATCTGAATTGGATCTCTACTTTGATAAAGTGATCTAGCAAAATCATTACCTGTTCCTTGTGGAATGACTACGAGTTCATTTTGACTATAAGCCATACCATTTGCTACTTTATGAACAAAGCCATCACCCCCTACAGCATAAAGCCGACACTTTTGTTTTTGGTATTCTAAAGCGATTTCTCTTGCTTCATCCAAATTTTGAGTAAAACGAAATTCGTATTGATATCCTTGCATACAAGCAATAATCTGATTTAAAAATTGTTGATCGGTTCCTGATTTTAATATAAATACATGTTTCATATGATTTTCTCCTCATCTTTATTTTAAACCAAAATTAAAAAAAGTCGACCCAAGTCGACTTTGAATTATCTATTAATAGATGAAGCAATTTTATGATATGTATGACGTTTTCCTCTAATAGCAATAGATAAAGCCATGATATTTTCTGGTAAAGCAATTCCACAGAATCCAGCATCACCAATATGTTGAATATCAACACCACAACGTTTATTTAATAACGCAATTTCTCTAATTGTAGCTTCATCAGCACCTTCTTGGCTTGTTCCAATAGCACTTAAAGATAATGCACCATGAGCTTTAATATAACGGCATGCTTCTGTTACTTCTTGTTCAGATAAACCAGGAACAGTATTCACTGCTGGCATTAAGATAACATCTGCTCCAGCTTCAATAAATTCTTTAATACTATCCATATCTACGATTGGTTCATCAATACCAGCAGCATGCATTTTACCGGCAATAATTAATCCTTTAAAATACTTTTTAGCTTCCTTAATAGCTTCACAGATTGAATGATTTGAGACACCTACACCAGGATTCCCAGTTAAACAAATAAAATTAAACCCTAATTCTTGAGCTTTAATATATGTTTCCTTAGTTGCTTGTCTTCCTGAGGCAATAGTATGACGTTCTTCCATCATATCAGCATCTAAATCTACTGGTTCTAAATTACATCCTACTGGTCTTCCCACTAATCTTTGTAATTCTTTAACAGGGTTTTCACAATCTTCAATTCCAGCGATTTTAGGATTTTGACAATCAAAACAGTTTAATAAAACCATATCACTACCAAATGATACAGCTAATTCAGCATTTGTTAAATCACCTAATAAAGGTTCAATAGCCACAACTGTTTCAGTCATAACAGTTCTACCTTCACTTGCAAGAATGGCTTGCTTTAATTGTTGACCATCCATTTTTAACATTTCACTACTTGTACAGTTTAATAATCTTTTCATACTCTATTCTCCTTCACTTTTCATATCATAGCTTGTATATACATAAAAGTCAATGATATTTAAAGCGCATTCATTAGCTTTGTTCTTCTTTTTCTTTTAGCTCTAATAGTTCTAAAAAACGTTCATTTTTTTGTTCAAGTTCTTCGTTTAAGCGATCTCTTTGATCACATATCTTAGCTATCTCTTGATAATCTTCTAAACTATTAAGTTGTTCCTCTAATGATGAAACTTGATTTTCTAAATCTTGAATTGTTCCTTCAATTGTTTCTAGTTCTTTCTTCTCTAAATAAGGCATACGGTAACGACTTTGTTTTGCTTTACGATAATCATGAGCTCCATTAGATTCCTTCTTTTCCTTTTGGGTTTGACTATAGATTAAACTACTATATCCCCCATTTTGATATCTTAAAGTTTGATTTTGCAAAATAAATAAACCATCACATATACGATCTAAAAAATAACGATCATGACTTACAACGATAATCATTCCTGCAAAAGAATCTAAATAATCTTCTAAAATTGTCAAAGTATCAATATCTAAATCATTAGTTGGTTCATCAAGTACCAAAACATTAGGCATTGTCATTAAAACCCTTAGTAAATAAAGTCTTCTTCTTTCACCACCTGATAAACGTGAAATCAAGGTATGTTGCATCTTTGCATCAAACAAGAAACGTTCACACATATTTTTAGCAGACAATGTTTCCTTACCAAATTGTTGATAACTCGCAACTTCTTGAATATAATCAATGACTTTTTTATTTAATGGTAAATCTTCGTAGCCTTGTTTAAAATATCCAAAATGCACAGTTTCTCCTATTTCAACACTTCCTGATGTCGGTTTTATTTGTTGCGTAATAATGTTAAGTAAAGTTGATTTTCCTGTTCCATTATCTCCTAGTATACCTATCCGATCATATCTTTTAAAAGTATAAGAAAAGGGTTGGAATAATAAGCGTTCACCAAAAGAATGTGATATATCATGTAAAATAATCGTTTTCTTTCCTAATCTTCTTGATACATCCATGAGTTGTACTTTTTGTTCTACAGCAACATCTGCTATTTGACTTAACTGTTCAAATCGTTGTAAACGATCCTTACTTTTAGTAGTACGTGCTTGTACTCCTGCTCGTACCCATTCTAATTCTTTCTTTAAAAAATTCTTTCTTTTTCTTTGAGCATTCAAATCATTTTCTATTCTTATTTGTTTTAATTCTAAATATTGAGAATAATTTGCTTCATAGTTATATAGATGTCCTTGGCTTAATTCAACAATACGATGACATACTCTCTCTAAAAAATAACGATCATGCGTCACCATCAATAATCCTTTTTTCCATTTTATTAAATATTTTTCTAAATATTCAATCATCGAATTATCCAAGTGATTGGTTGGTTCATCAAGAATAAGTAAGTCACATGGCTTCATTAGAGCAATCGCTAAAGCCACTCTTTTTAATTGTCCTCCCGATAAATGATCAACCAGTCTATTTTCATCTTCCATTCCAAAACGATGTAACATCGTTTTAATTTCATATAAGTTTAAATCTTTGGTATCAATTTGTTTCTTTACTGTTTCTAAAATCGTATCACCATTTTGATATACTGGATTTTGTGATAAATAGTTGATTTTAATATCTTTTTGATACATTACTTGCCCTTGAAATGCTTCTTGACCTGCAATCATCTTCAACAATGTAGATTTACCTGTACCATTTACACCAATTAAAGCAACTTTATCTTTTTGATCTAAATAAAAATGAGCATCATCGACAATCATCTTTTCACCATATTTTTTAAATGCATGTTCAATACTTACTAGCATACTTCCACCTCACGATGATTTTAACACAAATCATTGACTACGACTACTTACCCTGTTTGTTTTTATAATAGGTCTTTAAAATAAACATCACTCTTATCAGTATAAGTAAAACAATAATATACAAATAGAATTGTTGATGAGGATTCTTTTGCGACTTTTTTATCTGTTTATTTTTTATAATGAGTTGATGAATTGATTTATTTTGATGATAAATTTTTCCTTTCTTAATCCTGATTTCAATTGGTTTGTTAAGTTTGATATAACCTTTTGGAACTTTATTTTGGTATAGCAAATACTTACCATCTTTCAATGAAGTAAAGCTATACTGTGATTCTTGATGAGACATTTCTATGATTTGTTCTTTACCATTTTCTTTTTTATATAAAACCATAACCGTACCTTTTAAAGCTTGATTATTTTCTTTTTTAAGTTTGACCGTTAAACAACTTCGATAGGGAGTATAATATACTTCAATGTATTTATTTTGATTTAAAAGTCCTTTTATTTCATCTCCTTTTATCTTAACTTGTTGATAGCCTTTAAATGACCTGTTCAAATTATAATGAGTATTGGCATTTTGTTTTATAATAGAATGAGCTAATTGTTTTTGACTTTCTTGATCTATATAGGTTACATTAATTTTATAATTGATATTTGATTGACTCGTTGTTTTAGCTTTTATTTTAAAAACAGGTAGTGTAAAAAGCAATAACAACATCATTCCCATTATAAATAATCTTCTTTTCATGACATTCTCCTCCTAAATTATTTTAATAAAAAGAAGAAATAAAGAATGTCAAATAATGCAGGAAATCCTTTTTATTTTAAGCATTAGTAATATGAATTTATTTTGATTAATCAAAATAATCATGTCATAATAAAATAGTTCATTTTAGGTTAACAGTTTCTTTTTATAATGCTAGAAAAATAAGGAGTATGAATATGAAAGAAAAATTAATTCGTTTTATGCAAGGTCGTTATGGAATTGATAAATTAAATAACCATTTACTTGTATTTGTTATTGTGTTATTTATTTTAAATATGTTTATTAATCAACCTGCTATCTTAATATTAGGCTATATCTTATGGTTTATTGTCATTTACCGTATGTTTTCCAAACAAATCTATAAACGATACAATGAAAACACAAAGTATACTCAATTGATTAAACCCATTACTCAATTTTTCAATTTACAAAATAAACGTTTACATGACCGTCAACATAAATATTTTCGTTGTCCTCATTGTAAACAAATGGTAAGACTACCAAAAGGAAAAGGAAAAATTATTGTTACTTGTCCTCAATGTCATGAACGTTTTGAAAAGAGAACTTAATCATGTTTGGATATGTTACAACAAATCGTCCAGAACTTAAAATCAAAGAAGACCAAATCTACCAACAATATTATTGTGGCTTATGCCAAATATTAAAAAAAGATTATGGTAGAAAAGCACAGCTTTCTTTAAGTAATGATTTAACTTTTGTTTATTTGCTATTATCTTCTTTATACGAACCTCAAAGTCAAATAGAAAGTTATCGTTGTCCACTTCACCCTACAAAAAAACATATTGTTTTAAAAAACAAATATGGTCATTATGCCAGTGATATGAATATGATTTTAACATACTATAAGTGTGAGGATGATATGATAGATGATCATAGTATTCATCAAAATATTTATCATCAACTACTAAAGGCAAATATGAAAAAAATCAAAAAGAAATATCCTGAAAAATGTACTCTTATAAAAAAAGAACTTGAGCAAATTCATCATCTTGAACAAAATAATTGTCAAGATCTTGATGAAATATCTCGTCATTTTGGTATAATTATGGGGCATATCATGATTTATGATAATGATTCGTTTAAGGATGATTTGTATCAATTAGGATTTTATTTAGGTAAATTTATTTATTTGCTTGATGCCTATGATGATATTGAAGAAGATATTAAAAAGAATCATTATAATCCTTTAAAAAATAAATATCAAAACACTGATTTTGAAGAAAAATATGTCAATATTTTAGAGATGATGATGAGTGAATGTAGTTTCTATTTTGAAAAACTTCCTATTATCGAAAATAGCGAGATTCTTAAAAATATTATCTACAGTGGTGTTTGGACAAAATATGCACTCATCAAAAGTAAAAGAATGGAGAAGAAAAATGAATCCTTATGATGTATTAGGTATCACTCCTGACGCCAGTGATGATGAAGTAAAAAAGGCCTATCGCCGTTTATCAAAAAAATATCATCCTGACGCCAATATTAACAATCCTAATCAAGCTGCTTATACTGAAAAATTCAAGGAAGTACAAAATGCTTATAAGACAATCATGGATAGTCGCAAAAAAGGTAATCAATACCAAGGTGGCTATACTAGCTATAGTTATCAATATACTGGAAATGATCAAGAAGCATTTAATGAAGCTGCCGGTTTTATTAATGCTCGTCGTTTCCCCGAAGCCTTACAAGTATTAGGACAAATTCGTACCCGTAATGCAATGTGGTTTTATTATAGTGCCTTAGCTGAAAATGGTGTTGGTAATAATATCCGTGCCCGTGAGTATGCTAGGACAGCAGTCAATATGGAACCGATGAACTTTCAATATATAATGTTATTACAACAATTACAAGGAAATACAGCTCAATATCGTACAACGAGTCAAAGTTATGGTCGACCTGATACATCTATGGATTGTTGTTATCAAGTATTGATGTTGAATTGTTTAATGAGCTGTTGTTGTCGTGGTTTTTACTGTTAGTACAAATAAAAAATGCATTTCTAAATTGTTTAGAAATGCATTTTATTATCCCTTTAAACCACGAGATTGGCGGTCCATATCTTCAACCACAATATCATAAATTTCACCTAAGGTTGAACAATATTCAAGGACTTTCCATGGTTCATTAGTATGAAAATGAATTTTAATTAATTCATCATCACCAACCGCTAATAAACAATCTCCTTTAAAGTGCTGAATAAAATACTCATTAATTTCATCTTCATTTAAATTTTTTCCTTCAATTAATAATTGAGTATCATATCTAAACTCTATCATCATCTTCCCCCATTTCTTTCTCTATTTTTGCAATATGATCATATCTTACAATACCATAAATTGCTACAATAAGTGATCCAGCTAAATCTAAAGATAAATCTTTAATTGTATCTCTTAATGCTTCATGACCAACTAAAGGAACATCTTTTTTTCCTATAAGCGTTCCTCGTGTTGTTTCCATATATTGTTGACTATTGGTATGAAAAATACCATCACATGTAAACTCACAAATTTCCCAAAATGCACCTAAAGCTAATGAAAAAGTAACAACAAATAACGCTGTAAAGTAACGATTCATATAAATATATTTACTTTTTTCATTCATGATAACTTTAATAATCCATAATGCGATAAAAGATAAAATAATTCCTGAAAAGAAATGCAATAAAGAATCCCACCAAGGGAAAGTATGATAAAAATTAAAAGCATCTCCTAAAACTAATGCTGAAAAAGCAAAAATAGCGATTGTCCCATGTATTTCAATAGGTACAGAAATATTTAATCTCTTTTTAATTAATCGTGGTGATATCAATATAATCATAAAGCAACAGTATTGAACTAGTTGAAAAATACTTGTTGATAAACGTTTAGCATCTTTAATAAAGAAAACACGGATTAATGTTGCAATCATTAAAATACTAATAAAAACAAATAAGAACTTTTTTATTCTATATAATCTACTTCTATCCATAACTAACTCCTTTTTAGGTATTATATCAAAAAAGATAAAAAAAAGAAGAGTTTCCTCTTCTAATCAAAAATAATTCTATTTTCTTTTCTCTTTATTTGTTGAGGTTCTTTTTGGTTATACCCTAAAACACAACAACCAACACCTTCATATCCTGTCAAATGCCACTTATCTAAATATTTTTTCCCTTCAGGAAGTTCAAACATTTCTTTAGCACGGTTAATCCAACATGAACCTATATTTAATGCATAAGCTCCATTTTGTAAATTAGTAAGAACTGCTGAGCCATCTTTAATACGATTAACTGAATCTTGTGGAGCAAAAACAATAATGAGTGTAGGTGCATGATAAAAAGGATCACTCTCTGTTTTCATAATGAATGCATTCAACTTTGATAGTTCTTTTAATGTTTTTTGATCTTGAATAACAACTAACTTTGTATCTTGTTTATTCTTTCCACTAGGAGCATTTAGACCACATTGTAAAATCTTATTTAATTCATCTTGAGATATTTGTTTATCTAAAAATAAACGATTACTTCTTCGTTGTTGTAAAGCTTCAATTGCTTCCATCACTATGCCTCCATTCCTAGAATGTAATTAATAAATTGTTGAGCTGTTCTACCAGAAACCCCACCATGAGATAATTCCCATTTATTTGCTTCAGCAAGTAATTGTTCATCAGACATTTTAATATTTGCTTTATGAGCTAATTCTAAAACAATGGTATTGAATTCTTTACGATTAGGTTTAGAATAATTAATTTTAACACCAAAACGATTAACTAAAGATAATTTTTCTTCCATTGTATCAGATTGATGCATACCATTTTGTTGAACAACATCATTACGATCAGACCAGTTTTCTTTAATCAAATGACGACGATTACTTGTTGCATAAATTAAGATATTTTCAGGCTTTGTTTCTACCCCACCTTCAATAACAGCTTTTAAAAATTTATATTCAATTTCAAATTCTTCAAAAGATAAATCATCCATATAAATAATAAAACGATAATTACGATTTTTAATTTGAGCAATAATATTAGATAAATCTTTAAACTGATGTTTATAAATTTCAATCATACGTAGCCCACGATCATAAAATTCATTTACAATAGCTTTAATACTTGTAGATTTACCAGTACCACTATCACCATATAATAAAGCATTATTCGCTTTTCTGCCTTCAACAAAAGCAATTGTATTGTCTAATAATTTCTTCTTTTGAATTTCATAACCTACTAAATCATCTAAAACAACCTCATCCATATTATTAATAGGTTTTAATGTTACTTTGTTTTCTTGGCTAGAAGCAATTCTAAAGGCTTTATTTAAGCCAAACATACCTACACCATAATCATTATAGAAAGTCGTAACAATATCAAAGAATTCATTTTCATCTTTTGCCTTTTCTAATTTTAATGATAAATTTTGAACTTTTTCAGAAACATTTTTATTATACATTAATTCAGGTTTTTGTAAGGCTTTATAATCACAAATAACAGAAAAACAATCGATTCCTAGGCGTTCTTCTACTTCACTAAAATCATAATCAAATAGTTGTTTAAATACTTTAAAATCATTTTTTGCAAAATGATTAACACTTCCATCTTTAGCCCCTTGCTTTTCACAAGTAATACTAAATGGATTTTCATTTGTAATTAAAATAAATGTTAAATAATTATGCCATAAGTTACCATTAAAACCATACTGTGTTGCAAGTTCTAATAAATGTTTAATTTGACTATAAATAGCCGCAATTAATTGATCTTCAGGTAAAGTATTATCATCGATGAGTTTAGCTAATTGCATTAAAATACTATCTTCATCCATGTGTCCATACATAATGAGTTTTGAAATAATTCGATACATTCTTATTTTCTCCTTTTCACTTATGATAAAAAAGGGGAACCGTCCCCTTTTATTTTATTAATTTTGGCATTGATCAAGAATATCTTTCATCTTCTTTGCTAACCCTTTACAATTAGCAACAGATAAAGAACAAATACCAACACGAATTCCTTTATTCACTTTAACAGTATAAATGTGATGATCCATTAAAGTTTCATGGAACTGACTTAAAAGTTGATTATCTTCAATCTTTAAAGTAACAAAGAATCCTTCTTTATATGGATAATATTGTAATCCACAAGCATCAGCTTCTTGAGTAAAAATTGAACTTCTTTCTTTAAGCAACTGAACATATTTATTTTTTTCTTTTAAGAAAGAATCTAGATGTTGTGTTGTGACACGCACAAAGTTTTCCATAGCTGCATTAGGAATATTAGACCAATTAGCACGAGCATGTTTTTCTAACACGATTTCCATTTGGCGAACACTTTCTTTTTGCTTAGCAAGAACAACTGCCGCACCACATCTAAGTCCGTATGATGTTAAAGTCTTAGAACATGAAAAAGCAACAACAACCATAACATTATCACTAATATCATTAAAATAATTCATATATGTACGTGATTTTTCTAATTGATATGAATAATCTATGTAAGCAATATCATTTAAAATAACAAATGGTCCTTTACTTGATAACTCATTTGCAATAGCAATCACTTCTTGCCATTCATCATGAGACATTGAATAACCAGTAGGATTATGACAAGGATCATTAATCACGACAACAACTTTTCCTTGTTGATCCATCACTTTTTGACATACTTCTTTAAAGTTATTTAAATTGAAATGATCACCATCAAACATTTCATAAGTTGTTACATTAATATTTTCAATACCAGCCATTAATTTATATGAACCCCAAGCAATAGAAGGCAAAATTAATGTTTCATGAGCATCTAAAGTATTAATAATCGTTGAACTGACAGCACCGCTTCCCCCTGGTGTTGCAATAACAGAAGAGGCTAAATTTAATTCACTTCCCTGACTTACCCATTTTAATACTTGTTGTCTAAAGTTATCATTTCCTCTAAAACTTGCTGCATATTTAGCCTTTTGATTGTTTTCAATATGATTATATGTATCAAATACTGAATCAAGAGCAACCAATTGACCTTGTTCATCATATAAGGCACCGATTGTTCCATTAATCACATTTTCTTTTCCTATTTTAGCTATATCTTCATTAGCTAAAGAAACAATCTTAAATACATTATCTTCAATTGGTGTTTGATCAATACTGGACTTAATAAATTCTTTCATTTTATATACCCCTTATTTTAAATAATATCTTCTCAAATATGGTAAGCGTTATATCTTTATTTGTCAATTTCTTTTTAGAAATAATTGTATAATTGTATAAAATCTTATTTAATATTCTTCTCTCCATGTAAATTTTGTATTTTTAACCATACATTCATTACAAGGTTCATAGGTAAAATCTTAACAAGAAAGATTTGTAATTTATTAATAATGCCATACAATGAAACATCTCGCTGACGATATAAATCTTTGATAGCTTTATTAATAACTGGTTGAGCTTGATATATTTTTCCATAAAAACGAAAAACATCATGACTTTGCTGGTCTTTGGCACGTTTAAAAAACTCAGTGTGGACCCAATAAGGACATACCGCTAAAACATGAATACCACGATATTTTAATTCTCGATTAAGTGCCCTTGAATAATTTAAAACAAAAGCTTTGCTGGCAGCATAAACATTTAAATAAGGAATCGGTAAATAACCACTACACGATGCAAGATTCATTATCTTGGATCCTTTTACCATATAGGGTAATGAATAATCAATCATCGTCACTATTGCTTTCATATTTAAATTCATCATATTCATTGTTGTTTCGTGATTGATATTTTCATAATGATCAATTTTACCATAACCTGCACAATTAGCTAAAATAACAATTTCTACATTTTCTTTTTCCAACATGACTTTATAAGTATTCAAATCTTCTTTAGATGATAAATCTAAACTTAATACTTTGCTCTTTATAGAAATTACACGTGCAAGTTGATCTAATCGCTCTTTTCTTCTCGCTATTAACCATATCTCATCAACTGATTCTTTTTTGATAATTTGGTAAACAAATTCTTTTCCCATTCCACTGCTGGCACCAGTCACAACAATAATTCTTTTACTCATCTTGGTAGTCCTTAATCATTTGAATATAGGGTAATATTTCAAATTCTTGGCTCTTATATAATTTTAAAGCACGTTCATTATCTGGTTCTACTTCTAAACGTACACGTGCCTTATCTTTTACTACCTCATCATTTAAATATTTTAAAAATTGATGACCTATTCCCTGTCCTCGATATTGTTTTTTAATATATAGTTCTTCTAACCATACAACCTTGCCTCCTGCTTCGGCAGAAAAAGAATAACTTAAAAGCATATATCCCACTGGCATTTGATCAACTAAATATAAATAACATCCTACATAAGGTGAATTGTTGACTGCTTCTTGATAAGTTGCTTCCATATATTGAAAAGGCACAGGGTGTAAAACAGCCTCACTGTGATAAAATTCATTAACTAATTCTAAATATTCTTCTTTATATTCTTTTGTTAATTGTGTAATCATAAATAAACCTCCACTATTATTATATTTTATCTAAAAAAAGAACATAATAAAAGTAAAATGGTACTTTTAAATATAGTTAAGCGCATACAAACATGATATGATATAGTTAATGGAGGTTCGATTATGAAAAAAGAAAAAGTTTTAGACATAAAATATGCTGGTAGTCAGATATTTTATTTTGCTGCATTTTGTGCCATGATGGGATATGCATCCGTCTATTTATTAGACAAAAAATTCAACAATTCAACAATCGGTATTGTTTTGGCTGTATCTAATATCATTGCCGTTATTGCTCAACCAATGTTAGCATCCTTTGCTGATAAACATAAAAAAATAGAACTTAGACAAATGTTAAGTATCATCATGATGATTGTTATTGCTTTATCTGCTATTTTATACATAGTTCCTGTAACAGGCATGATGATTTTAATTTTAGTTGTCACAATATTTGCATTAATGTCAAGTATTATGCCCCTTATGAATTCTCTTGCCTTTACATTTGAAAAATACGGTATTCATATTAATTACGGTCTTGCAAGAGGACTTGGTTCTGTTGCTTATGCTGTTACTTCAATGGCACTAGGACATATTGTTGCTGATTATTCCCCTGAATTATTACCTTTATTTTATATTATCTTTTCTGTTTTACTTTATCTTGTTGTTAAGGTATTTGTTTTACCTAAAGGAAATTATCAAATTGTTGAAGATGATCATCAAGAAAAAGAAGAAACAACAACTCAATTATCATTTGGTCAATTTTGTGCCAAATATAAGAAGTTCATTGTTTTTCTTTTAGGATTTGTTCTTGTTTATTTTGCTCATACAATTATTAATAATTTCTTTATTCAAATTATTAATAATATTGGTGGCAATAGTAGTGATATGGGTAATGCAATCTTTTTAGCAGCTATGTTAGAATTACCTACAATGGCTTACTTTAATCAACTAAGTAAAAAAATAAATTGTGGCACTTTGATTAAGTTTTCAATTATCATGTTTTTAGTTAAACATGTGATTACTTTCTTTGCTACTAATATGCTCATGATCTATATTGGTCAAGTTTGCCAAATGTTTGCTTATGCTTTATTTATTCCTGCATCAGTTTATTATGTTAATGAAAAAATAGCAGTTGCCGATCGTGTTAAAGGTCAATCAATGGTAACAACAGCTATGACTTTATCAGGTGTTTTCGCTAATTTTATTGGTGGTATTTTATTAGATGCCATTGGTGTTCATGAAGTTTTATTAGTTGGTGTTGTTCTTTCTGTTGTAGGAGCTATCATTGTTTGTCTTACAGCTGAAAAAGTATAATAGAGAATGAAGTTCATTCTCTATTTTTTATTAATAATTTAATTTCATTTTCTGTTAAATACCGATACGTTCCTATTTTTAATTGTTGATCAAGTTGAATTTGACCAAATGATATTCTTTTTAAATCAACAACTTCATTTTGACAAGATAAAAACATCTTTTTTATTTGATGATATTTTCCTTCTTGTAAAGTAACATAACCATGATAATCATCAATGATTTCTAATTGGCTTGGTAAACAAAGTGTGTTTTGATCAATGATAATACCTTTTTTAAAGGCTTCAATATATTGATGATTCATAGGATATTGAGTCGTAACAAAATATTTTTTTGAAACATGATTTTGCGGTAATAACAATCTTTTTGATAAAGTGGGATCATCGCTCATAATTAATAAACCTGTCGTATCTTTATCTAGCCTTCCTAAACAATAACAATCTTTTTGATCAATAAGATCATTAACACAAGGGTATTTTTGATCATAGCGAGCGCAAATATAACCTTTTGGCTTATTTAACATGATATATGTAAAAGGCTGTGCTTTTATTTTTTGATAATCAACTGTAATATCATCATCAAATTGAACTTGATAATGACTATCTAAACATGTCTTTCCATTAACCATGACATGTTTATTTTTTATTAGTTTTTTACAATATTTAGCGTTACCTAGATGATTAAACATCATGATATAATAAAGATCTTTCATTATTTTGTTTTCACCTTTCGATAATAAATCATAGCAATCATAACTAAAATTATTGTAACAAGGAATATCATGATTGCAAGGTCGTATTGTTGATTTTTTATTGTTCCAGCTAAAAAAGTTGAAGTCACAATACTTGGTATTCTTGCTAGGGTTGTAAAAATAAGCCATTTAAATAAAGAAAGATCAAACAAGCACATCATATATGTCATGATATCTTTAGGCGAACCTGGAATACAGTAAAGCCCATATAATAAATACTTATTTCGTTTCTTTTCTAATATTTGCTTAAACTCATTAATTTTTTCTTCTTTAAAAAAGAATCGGATGATTTGATACCCATATTTTTTTACTAAACCATATACAATGATTGTTCCTAGCAGTGATCCAAGTAAACATATAACTGTACCCCACCATGAACCAAACATATAACCTGAAAAAAGTTCTAATGGCTCCCCTGGTAAAAAGGCAATCACTATTTGTAGTGCTTGTAATAAAATCATTGTTATTTCTTTTAACCCTGCAGGATAATGACTCACTATGATAAGTAGATGCTGCCAATCTATTTTATAAACCAGTAAACAACAAACTATAATCGCTAAAATGAATAAATACATGCGTTTTCTCTTTATCGTCATACATTTCACCTCATGTATTTATTATTCTCTATAATTCTTTATTTTTAGTCCTATTAACCCTTAATTTTTTCTAAAGAAAAAGGAAATACTTTAAGCATTTCCTAGAATACAACTACTAATAACATTTTAAACTGTTCTTTACCATAAACAGCATGTGGATGACCGGCAGGCATCACAATTGATTCTCCTTCATTTAATATATATTTTTGATCATCAATAGTAATTTCACCTACACCATCTAAACAAGTAACAAAAGCATCTCCACCACTTTTATGACTGCTTATTTCTTCTCCTTTATCAAAAGAAAATAAAGTCACACTTAAAGCATTATTTTGTGCTAAAGTTTTAGAAATAACTTGACCTTTTTGATAACTTACTTCTTCTTTTAAAGTTACTACCGTTTTTTTATCAATATTTTTTAACATATATCTTTCCTCCATTTATTATTGTACTATAGATGTACTCTATTTTATACAATTATGCTTTTTCAATTCTTACAATATTTTCAATATGAGATGTATGAGGAAACATATCCACCGGTTGACAATAAGTTACTTGAAAACCAAAATCTTGAAGATAAGCAATATCTCTGGCTTGAGTTGCTACATCACAAGAAATATAAATAATTTGTTTAGGATTTGCTTTAATTAAGTAATCTAAAAATTCCTTTGAACAACCTTTTCTAGGAGGATCAACAAAAACAACATCTAAATGAATATCTTGTTTAACTAAATCAATCATATATTTTCCTGCATCATCACATATAAATTCGACATTATCAATATGATTAATTAAAGCATTATTTTTAGCATCTTTAATGGCAGCTTCTACAATCTCCACACCATATACTTTTTTTACATGTTGGCTCAATGATAAAGTAATCGTTCCAATCCCACAATAAGCATCTAAAACCACATCCTCCTTAGATAAGGTTGCTGCAGCTATGGCTTTTGAATAAAGAACTTCAACTTGAATTGGATTAATTTGGTAAAATGACTTTAAAGAAATCTTATACTTATTACCTAATAAAGTATCATAAATATAACCAGGTCCATACAAATATATCTCCTGATCACCTAAAATAACATTATCATGACGAGGATTAATATTTTGAATGATGGTTTTTATTTGTTGAAATTCTTTTGTTAGCTGGTCAACTATTTCTTGAATATGAGGAATTGTCTGACGATAAGAAATAAAAACAAGCATCACTTCTTGGCTATAAAATCCCTTTTTAGTCAAGATATGTTTTATATTTCCTGTATGTTTAACTTTATCATATGGTTCAATTTGGTATTGTATCATAAGTTCTTTGACTCTTTTTACAATTTTATTAGAGTCATTATTTTGAATCAAACAATGGTCGTTTGCGATAATATCATTGGTCCTTTGTTTATAAAATCCTGTAACAAGTTCACCTTTTTGATTATATCCAACGGGAACTTGAACTTTATTACGATAATACCAAGGATCATCTTGCATCAAACAATCTTGTACTTCAACATAGCTATGACCAATTCGTTCCATACAATCCTTAACTCTTTTAGTTTTAAATAACTGTTGTCCTGTTTGATTCAAATGCATTAAATGACAACCTCCGCACCCTTGATAAATATGACAACGAGGAGCTTGACGATAAATAGAAGGCTCATTTATCTCTATAAGACGCCCTACCCCATAATTTTTAAGCATTTTAATACATTTTATTTTTCCAACTTCTCCAGTAATCATTCCATTTACAAAATAAGTAAATCCTTCATATTTTACAATACCTTTTCCATCATGTGACATATCCACACATTCACCAATAAAATAATCATTTTTTTTCATAATCCACCTCCAAAAAAAACGAGCTATGCTCGTTTTTAGTTTCCTTGTTGTGCCTTATTTGCGGCATCTACTTCAGCTTGACGTTGGTATACTTTATCCGTTGTTTCTTGATCTTTTACAGCTGCGCTTGTAAAAGAAATATTGTCAACACCTGCATGTTTTGTTCCAAAAACAGGAAAATCATCACCACTACCCTTTAAAACAAAATCCACATCATATTGCATTCTACCATTTGCTTTATTAAATACTTGGGACCAAGAAGCACCAGAACTTTTTTCTTTTCCTAGAGCATCATCTAATTGATGTAATGCGTCCGTTGCAACACTGATAGCATCATTTGCTGTTGTTCCCTCAGTATATTTAAAAGTCATTTTTATTGTACGACAGTGCTTTTCAATCTTTAATTGCTCCACTTTATCATTAGCAACAACATTGCTTTCTACTTGGCTAAATTGACTCTTATCAATAGAAACTAATTTTTCACAACGTTTTCCATATACAGGACCATCACTATTTCCTGAAGCAACAAATATATAAATAAGGAAAACAATAATCAAAGAAATAAGTGCAATTAAAACAATCTGCCACTTTTTAATTTTACCTTTCTTTTTATTATTCTTTTTCATTGATTTAACACTTTTTTTCTTTTGATGAGATGAATCATCAAAGACAAACTCTTCTTTTTTGACAGCCGATTTTTTATTTAAATCATTTCTATCATATTCCTCAGTGTCATCAAATGAGAATCTTTGTTTGGCCATTTTTTCACCTTCTTTACTTTCATATTCTATCAAATAACTTACTGTTTGTACATTAAGAAATACCTTTTCACTATAACATTATAACAAGACTACTTAGCTAATCTTGTTGAATTATTGTCATTAATACAATAAAGTACTTTCTGCACTCTTACCTGATTTTTTAATAATCACTGCTTTAAGACCATCTTGATCATTGACAATGACACTTATATCAAAGCCACTAAAACGACTATCCAAATCATCAGCAGCCAATTGTACTAAATAGATTAATTCAGTGTACGTTTTAATATTAACTGACATTTGTATTTTCATGGATTTTAAATGACCATCCTGGTAACGTCCATAACCAATAACTCCCACTGCTTCAGTAGCAGCATTCTTTAAATTATTTTTAAAAATAGCAAATTGTGAAGAAGTTTCAGCATCTTTTTTTTCAGCATCACTACTTGTAAAAACCAAAGTATTATAATCTAACTCACTAATAGATCCTACAGAACCATTACAATAAGAACTATAAATATATTTACCACTGTAAGAATTATTACTTGTGGCTGCTTGATAAACAGCAATAAACACTGGCAAATCTTTTAATTTTTTCTTTGATTGCATATATTTATATAGTTTTTCAATCGTTCCTCTAGCATATTCTTTAACAACTGAATCACTCATTGGTGTTGATAATTCATGATCTGAGCTATCTTTAGGATGAACCACAATAGCCACAGATAATCCTTCTAACTTATAGTCAGTAGCTCCTTTTGTGTAATAATCTTGTTCATAAATATTTTCAACCATAATTGGATTTTCTATATTTTCAATACTTGTTCCCTTTGATGGTTGTAAAGAATAAGGATATTTTTTGGGATCATCTGATCTCAATAACAAATTATCTTTATCATCCTTTGTAAACTGTAACCCCTCAGACATATAATATTTACTCGTTGAATAATGTTCAGTAGAAAGAACTTGCAATTCACGACCAATTGTTTGAAAATCATCAGTACCATGAAAATCACTATATATTGTTTCACGGTTTGTATTTGCGCCTAAATTAACAATAGGATAAAAAGTATCATCTAATGAATCTGTTGATGTTGTATCTTTACTGCTATTTTTATCAACCGTATCTTTAGCTGAAGTACATCCTGTTAAAACTAATAAGCAAAGTATAAAAAGAACTATTTTTTTCATAAAAGCCTCCTATTTAAATGCATTATAACATGTCTTTATTATTTTAGCATCTCATTAAGCTGTTCTTCATTTAAGACAGTAATATTTAAAGATTGTGCTTTCGTTAACTTACTTCCTGCATTTTCACCAGCAACTAAATAATTTGTTTTCTTAGACACAGAACCCGTTACTTTACCACCATTATCCTCTATCAACGTTGTTGCTTCCTTTCTAGATAAAGTTGGTAATGTTCCTGTAACAACAAAAATAAGACCATCTAATTTATTTGATTGTTCACTTTGTTCAATTTCCATTTTCAAACCATAATCTTTAAATTTTTGTATCATTTTTTGATTATTTTCATCTTTAAAATAATCAATAATCGCTTTAGCACTTGTTTCACCGATATCATTAACTTCAATTAAACTTGCAAATGATGCATTCATCAAAGCATCCATTGTTTGATATTTTTTCATTAAAGACTTGGCAGCTGATTTACCTATATTAGAAATACCTAAACTCGTAAGTAATTTAACAGCATCATTTTCTTTACTTTTTTCAATCGCATTTAATAAATTATCGGTACTCTTTTGTAAACCAATCACTTTATGATCCAACAATTCTTGTCGTTTATCTTTTAATGTATAAATATCACTTAAATCATGAATATATCCTTGATTAATGAGCGTTTCCACATAAGCCAAACCAAACCCTTTAATATCCATAGCATCACGACCAACAAAGTTAACAACATTTCTTACGAGTTTACTTGGACAACTTGGATTAGAACACTTAATATCTACTGTTCCTTCTTCTTGAACTGTAGGTGCACCACAAACTGGACAAGCATGACCAATTAAAAATGGTTCTGTTCCTTCGGGTCTTTTTTCTTTAACAACACGTTTTACTTTAGGAATGATTTCCCCTGATTTATAGACAAGAATCGTATCGCCAATACGAATATCCAACTGATTAATAAAGTCTTGGTTATGAAGTGTTGCTCTAGAAACTGTTGTTCCACATAAACGAATAGGTTCAAAAATAGCTGTTGGTGTAATCCTTCCCGTTCTTCCTACTGATAATTCTATATCTAGTAGTTTTGTTTCTTTTTCTTCAGGAGGATATTTAAAAGCAATAGCCCAACGTGGTACTTTAGCAGTATTTCCTAGTTGCGCTCTTTGATCGTAATTATCAATCTTCACAACAGCCCCATCTATATCATATCCTAGTTGATCTCGCTGTTCACCAATTTCTTGAATAGCTTGCCAAACTTCATCACTTGTTTTACATACACGATAATTATCAATGATTTTCATTCCTTGTTGTTTTAAAAACTCATATCCTTGACTGTGAGTTAGAATTTCTTTACCTCGAATATCTTGAATATTAAAAATAAACATTGATAAATTTCTTTCTTTAGTAATCCGTGAATCTAATTGTCTTAATGTTCCTGCAGCACAGTTTCGCGGATTCGCAAAAAGTTTTTTCCCATTTAATTCTTGTACTTCATTGACTTGATCAAAGGCTTGATTTGTCATATAAACTTCACCACGGACTTCTAAATATTCAATCGGTTCCTTTAGTTTTTTTACAACATCTTTAATAACTCTCGCATTAGCCGTTACATCTTCACCTTGAATAATGCCATCACCTCTGGTAATAGCTGTTGTCAGTATTCCTTGTTCATATCTTAAGGCCATAGAAAGACCATCAATTTTGTATTCTACTACAAATGTAGGATCTACAAGTTGTTCTTGCATTGAAAGTACAAATTCATCTACTTCTTCTTTAGAAAAAACATCTTGTAAAGATAGCATAGGTACACGATGTCTAATCAATACACCCGCTTCCCTTTTTGCTGTACCACCAACATGTTGTGTAGGTGAATCAGGAGTAACATAATCAGGATGATTCTTCTCAATCTGTTTTAATTCTTGCATTAACATATCGTATTCATAATCTGAAATTTCCGGATTATCCTGATTATAATAACGATCACTATGATATTCTATTGTCTTTTTTAATTCTTCATATTTCTTTAAATCATCCATTTTTTCATTCCTCCATATACCTTTCTATTATATCAAAATCCCCACTTAGAGAAAAGATATAACTCTTTAAAATAAAAACATGGAATTTTCCATGTTTTAGTTCATTTTCTTGATTTCACCACAAGCTATTTTCATACCTGAATCTCCTGCAGGCTGACTTTTAAAATCATCTGCATGTTCATGAATAACTAAAGTATGACCAATTATATCTGATGGTCTAAATTTATCAATAAATATCATAGCCCATGCAGTACCATGACTAGCAAAGATAGGTGGTAAATCACCTATATGGTACGGATGATCTTGCTTAGTTGGATTAAAGTGTCCTAATGTTTTTTCATAAGGAATAGCAGTATCATTAATGCAAGTTTTACCTTCATGGACATGGAAGCCAAAAAAAGCATGATTCTCTTTTTCACCTGTCGGTAAACCACTGATTTGATAAGCCATTAAGGTCCCATCAAACATATTAAAGAAACTGACTGTCCCTTCTATTTTATTTCCTTTTATCAAAGCATAAGCCTGTGGATTATTTTCTATTGCTTTTAACATCATCATTGTTAATTTTGATTGTTTTACTTTCATTATCTCACCATTATAGATTATGTTAAGCAATCAAAATTATGTATTAATTCGTTAAACGTTTTAATGCTTTATGATTAGCCATTAAAGATTTTAAGCCAACAGGTAATTCAAAAGCAATATCTAGAATAGTTTTATTGACTTTAACAACAACACCTTTACCAAATACATCATGCATGACTAAATCACCAACTTGCCAGTCCGTGACTTCATTATTACCTATCATTTCCTCTTTAGTAGGTCCTGTTTGTATATAATCACTTGTTTTATAACGTGGTCTTGCGCCACTATGCACAATACCTTCATTACCAATTTCATCTACAAATCGACTTGAAATTTTAGGCGAATCCGTTACAAAACTGAATCCTTCACTATCGGTTAAGAATAATTGTTTTTTAGCTCTCGTAAAGGCTACATACGCTAATCTTCTTTCCTCTTCTAAACCTTCATCGCCACTTTCAGACATACTTCTAAAACTTGGAAAAATGCCTTCTGATAAACCTAAAACAAAGACATAATTAAACTCAAGTCCTTTAGCCATATGAATTGACATTAATGATACATATTGGCTTTCATCTTCAACATCGTTATCAGTATATAATGATATATCTTGTAAATAGTTTTCTAAAGTAGCTGTATCTGGATTAGCAACTTGGAAATCATATATTGAACGTTGTAATTCATGAATATTATCAATACGATTATCTTCTAAATCTCTTTTTAACATTTCTAAATAACCAACATCGATCATCAGTTGTTCAAACATTTCATGTAATGGTTTTTTAGATTGTTTCGCTGTTTCAATAGCTTCAACTAAATTTCTAACTTCCTTTTTAGCTTTAGATGACAAACGAATTTCATCACTATGTAAAGTTAAAGCTTCATAAAGGCTAATTGAATAATTTAAAGCCACATTTTGAATGTTTTCCAATGTCTTTTTACCAATTCCTCTAGCTGGTACATTTATTATTCTTTCAAAAGCTAAATCTTCATCACTATTAACTAAACGAAGATAGCTTAAAGCATCTTTAACCTCTTTACGACTAAAGAATTTCAAACCACCAAAAATACGATAATCAATTCCTTTACGAATTAATACTTGTTCAATAACTCGTGATAAATAGTTTGCTCGATATAAAATAGCAAAATCACGATAATTAACACCTTCTTCATTATTAATAATATCTTCTATCTTATTAGCAATCCAGTTTGCTTCTTCTTCTTCACTTTTAGCAACATAATGAACAACATCTTCACCACCAGTTTGATTTGTATATAAATCTTTTTCTAAACGATTTCTATTTTTACGAATTAAGTTATTCGCTACATTTAAGATATTTCCTGTTGAACGATAATTTTGATCTAGAATAACAGTATGATTAGGTTTAAAGTCTTTATCAAAATTAAGAATATAGTTTACATCAGCCCCTCTAAAACTATAGATTGTCTGATCAGGATCTCCAACAACACATACTTTAGCATTTTGGCTTAACAAATGAACAAGATGATATTCTATTTCCCCTACATCTTGAAATTCATCAACATGAATATACTGGAATTTACGTTGCCATTTTTCTAATATTTCAGGATAATGATCAAATATATAGACCGTTTTTAATAATAAATCATCAAAATCTAATAAAAAATGATCTTCTTTATATTGTTCATATGCTTCATAAACTTTTGCTTTTTTAGTTTCACCAGCAAAATTACCAGCTAATTCTAAAGCTCTTTGTGGTGATACTCGGGCACATTTGTATCCTGATATTGTATTAATCATATTTTTTATTGAAAAAACTTTAGGGTCAATTTCTAGTTGATTATAAATCTTTTTTAATAAAGCTTTTTGGTCTTCTTCATCCATAATGGTAAAATGACTAGGATAATTTAAGACATTAATATGCGCTCTTAAAATACGAACACATAAAGAATGAATGGTACAAATAAGTGAGCCTGTTGCTTGAACACCAATTAATTTTTGAACCCTTTCTTTCATTTCATTTGCAGCTTTATTGGTAAAGGTAATTGCCAGTATAGAACGTGGATCAATACCAATATTTTCAATCAAATAAGCGATTCGATAAGTCACAACTCTTGTTTTTCCTGATCCAGCACCAGCAATAATACGAAGATGACTATCTAAATAAGTTGCTGCTTGATATTGATTTTCATTTAATACACTTTTTAAATCCATAGACTTCCCTCCGTCCTTACATTATATATGAAGATTGTATTTTTAGATAGAAAAAGTTTCTTATTTCTAAGAAACTTTTTATTTTTTAATATTGATGAGACAATCCTACAATGTCATTAATATCTTTAATTCCCATTGCATCAAGCTCATCATTTAAATCTTTAATGATTTTATCACAAGCATAAGGATCAATTAAGTTTTGACAACCAATGGCCACTGCATCAGCCCCAGCAATCATCATTTCAATAACATCTTTAGCACAACTAATACCACCCATACCAATAACAGGTATATTGACTGCTTTAGAAACTTGATGAACCATTCTTAAAGCAACCGGGAAAATAGCTGGTCCTGAATAACCACCTGTCCCATTGGCAATAATTGGTTTTCCAGTTTTTAAATTAAAACGCATACCAATTAAAGTATTAATCATCGTAATACCATCTGCTCCTGCTGCTTCTACAGCTTTTGCCATAGCGACAATATCAGTAACATTAGGTGATAATTTAACATAGACTGGTTTTTGACTCACTGCTTTCACTTTTTTAGTTAATTCTGCAGCCATCTCTGGATTCGTTCCAAATTGAATACCCCCACAATGAACATTAGGACATGAGATATTCAATTCCAAAGCACCGACCATATCATGAGTTGAAAGACGACGTGCACATTCAACATAATCATCTGGAGAGCTTCCACCAATATTAGCGATAACTTTATCATGATAAACTGGTCTTAATTTTTCTAATTCTTCATTCATAACAGCTTCAACCCCAGGGTTTTGTAAACCAATAGCATTTAATAAACCACTTGGTCCTTCAGCAATACGTGGTAAAGGATTACCATAACGGGGTTCTAAAGTTGTTCCTTTAATCATGATACTTCCTAATACGTTAATATCATAAAATTTTGTAAACTCATAACCAAATCCAAATGTTCCACTGGCAGGAATAACTGGATTTTTCATTTCTAATCCTGGTAAAGATACTCTTAAATTAGCCATTTACAATCACCTCTTCACTTACTAAAATTGGTCCTTCTACACAGATTCGTTTATAAGGTTTTGTTTTCACTTTGCATGAACATCCCATACAAGCACCAAAACCACATCCCATACGAGCTTCAAACGATAATTGCCCATGTTCTGGATAATTCATTACTAAAGCATCTAACATAGGTTCTGGTCCACATGTATAATATTGATCAAAAGTTAAGTTATTTTCTTTAATAACATCGACAACTGTTCCTTTTGTTCCTAATGATCCATCCATTGTCGCTACAAATACATCACCAAATTCTTTGAATTTATCTTGATAGAAAACATCTTTAGCACTATTAAATCCAAGGACTGTTGTAACTTCAATACCTTGTTTTTTTAATTCTTTTCCTAATTTATATAATGGTGGTGTTCCTAGTCCTCCACCAATAAGTAAGGCTTTTCCTTCTTTAATTGTAAAACCATTACCTAATCCAATTAAACAGTCTAAAGTATCACCAATTTCTTTATTTTTTAAGATTTCTGTTCCTTGTCCCACAACTTTAAAAACAATCACAATTGTTTCATCATCATAATCACTAATAGACATAGGTCTTCTTAAATAAGGTTGTAAACTATCATTAATCTTAATATTAATAAATTGTCCAGGTTGTTTAATATACTTGGCCCCATCACCTTTTAAAACCATCTCATAAACATCATCAGCAATATTTTTAATGCTTTCTATTTTCATCATTCCCTGTAAATTAGCCATAATTTCCTCCTACATTTCTTCTATCTTTCCATCAATAATACTGTATTTTAATAAACCATAGCATTCTGTATTTAAAAATGGTGTATTTTTTGCTTTAGAATACAATGATTCTTCAGTAATCATGTACTTAGCATTTAAATCAAAGATAGCGATATTAGCATCTTTTCCTACTGCTAAATCATGATCTAAACCAATCACCTTTGCTGGTTGAATTGTCATCGCTTTAATGACTGTTTCTAAGTCTAGTAAACCTTTTTTTATCAAGTATGTATACATTAAAGAAAAAGCATGCTGATTTCCAATAATACCAAATGGTGCTTGATCAATTGGTTTATTTTTTTCTTCAAAGGCATGAGGTGCATGATCTGTAGAAATACAAGATACAGTACCATCTTTAATTCCTTCAATTAAAGCATTTAAATCTTCTTTACTACGTAAAGGTGGATTCATTTTATAATTAGGATTCAAGTTCTTAATATTATCTTCTGTTAAAATCAAATGGTGAGGGCAAGCTTCACCGCTTACTGGTAATCCTTTAGCTTTAGCTTCTTTTAATGCTTGAACTGTTTCTTTAGTTGAGATATGACAAATATGATAACGATTATGAATTTTCTCAACTAATTTTAAATCTCGAGATGCTTGTTTATATTCAGAAGCATTATTAATACCAACAAGATGATTTTCTTTAGAAACTCTACCTAAATTAATACAAGCTCCTGGTTGAAGTTCACTTTCATCTTCACAATGTGCAACAATAATACTTTCATATTTTTTAGCTTCTTTCATAGCTTGTTCCATCATGTCTTGACTTTGAACGCCTTTTCCATCATCTGAAAATCCCATCACAATATCACTTTGATGATTAGCCTTAAAATCCACCAATTCTTTTCCTTTTAATCCTTTAGTAATCGCACTATAAGTATAAGTATGTATACAACTATCTTTAGCTACACGTTGTTTAAAATCTGCAATTGTTTCCATATTATCCATGCATGGTAATGTATTAGCCATCGCTACAATATGACTATAGCCACCATGTTTAGCTGATAATGTTTCTGTCTTAATCGTTCCTTTATGTTCAAATCCTGGTTCTCGTAAGTGAACATGTAAATCAACTAATCCGGGGATAACGAGTAATCCTTTTGCATCAATGGTGTGTTCACCTTCTAAATGTTTTCCTACTGCACTTATTTTTTTATCAGTAATTTCTACATCTAATGATTGAATTTTTCCTTGATAAAATACTTGTCCATTTTGAATAACTGTTTTCATAAACCCTCCTTATAAAAAAACATATCAATAACTTGATATGTTAAAAATAAATGTAAAAAGAGTGATCATTTAGAATTGTCAAAGCTACCTTTGTTTCCATCATCATCACTCTCCCTTTGTTTTTTAATATAACACATACTCGTATATCAGACAATATATAAACTTTATTGATCTTTGAATTTTTCTTTCATTGCTGTTTCTACACATGGTGGAACAAGCCCTTCTAATGAACGATGATGACTTGCCATTTCTTTAATAGCTGAAGATGAAATAAAAGAATGTGAAGGTCTTGTCATAAAAAAGACCATATCTACATCAGCATCTAAATGCTGGTTAGAAAACGCAAGCTGTAGTTCATATTCAAAATCCATAGTCGCACGTATACCACGTACCAATATTTGACTTCCTACACTTTTAGCATACTCTACTGATAACATATCAGTCGCATCAATGATGACATTGTCATACTCTTTTGTTGCTTCTTGCAATAATATTTTTCTTTCCTCTACACTAAACATTCCTTTTTTATTAGGATTTTTACATATTGTAACATAGAGTTTATCAAATACACGACTTGCTCTTTCAATAATATCTAAATGACCATTCGTAACGGGATCAAACGTACCCGTATAGACTGCTATTTTTTCTTTCATTTTTTAATCCTCTTTGTAACGATAAATATTTAAAGCTGTAATTCCATATTGATGCTTTTTAATGAGTTCTAATCCACTAATAGGCAGAAAAGTCACTTCTTTTAATTCTTCTATCATAATTAAAGCACCATCTTTCAATTCATGATTTTCTACTAATGTTTTTAAAATGCCGTCAACTAACCCTTTACCATAAGGAGGATCTAAAAATACTAAATCAAATTTAATATTTTCCTCACTAAAACGCTTTAAAGCTCGCTGATAATCCATTTTATAAACATACGCATTTTCTAATTTTAATAATGTAAAATTCTCTTTAATTGTTTTAAAAGCCTCATATTGTTTATCTACTGTATAAAGACAATCACAACCTCTAGACATTGCTTCTATACCAAGACCACCGCTACCACCAAATAAATCTAATACTGTTCCACCATTAAAATAAGGTCCTATCATATTGAACATATTTTCCTTATTACGATCTGTCGTAGGTCTCGTTAAATTTGTCTTAGGCACTTTTAATTGTCGACTTTTGTATTTTCCTGCGATTACTCTCATAAATTTATCCCCGTCATATCTAAAGAATCACTAATGCCATTAAAAACTATATGAGTAACATGCGCTAATAAATCATTTAACTCATGATAACATTGATAATAGTTTTGAATGATATCATCACTTGCCATTTGCATTTTAATATCTTTCAATTCTTTTCTAATTTTAGAATTGTCTATGTACTGATCAAACTGTTTTAACTCATTTAATTTTGATAAAACAGTTTGATATTGTATTAATAATTGATGTACATCTTCACGTTCTAAAAGTTTAGATGCTTCTATAAAATTAATATAACGTTGATCTTCTTTAATAGCACAAACAAGATTATCAATTTTTTCATTCATTTTAACATCTCCATCATTTGAATAAATAAAGATAGCTTATCTAATTTATCAATTAATTCATTATTTTGTTTTTGTTTCATTTCTTCTAACAAATCTTGATATCTTTCAGGATATCTTGATAAAACGATATACCATTGAGGATGATATCGTAAATACATATAAACATCATTTTTCGTCATACCAATGATCCTTTGCATCATTTTTACTCATTAAAGAATTAACCATATTTAATACTTTTTCAATAGACTGTAAAGAAGATGCTAAACCGTCGAAATCAATATTCTTGACAATATCCATAAAATGTAATTGATCATTTTGACGATTAAGATAAGGTTTAAAAAAATCATCTTTAGGTCCATATAAAGTATAAATTTCATAAATCTGTTGCCAAGTATATTTTTTACTTACAACATCATCTTTAATAGAAGGTATTGTTTTTAAAAAAGATTTAAATGATTCAAGATTATCCACAACTTTCACCTCATCATATTATATGTTAATAAGATGCATCGGTGCGCAGTTTATCTTTGTTATAACGAGCAATAATGGATTGACATATTCCAATCCCCATTAAAGTAGCCAGTGTTGATGATCCTCCATATGAAACGAGTAACAAAGGGACTCCTGTCATTGGTATCATTCCAGAAATTCCTCCTAAATTAACAAACAAATGTAAAAAGAAATAAGAGGCAACACCTGTTAAAATAATACGTGAACGATTATCTTGAATTTTATCAGCATATTTTAATAATCTAAAAATAATAATAGCTGTAGGAATAATAATAAACGCTAAACCTACGATTCCTAGTTCTTCATATATAATAGCACCAATAAAATCATTATGAGATTCTGATATATAGTCATATTTTTGAATAGAATTTCCAAAACCTCTACCAAATAGTTGACCATTAGCAAAAGCAATCATTGAATTTAATAATTGCCATGAATCACCATAAATATTTTCTAATGGATTAAGCCAAGTTGTAATTCTCGCTAATTGATAGCTTTGCAAAAAGAACTTTGCCACTATAAGACCAACAACAATACAAGCAATAACTGCAATCCAAATAATCTTTTTATATGTTTTATAATAAGGTCTCGTCGTAACCATAAAACAAATAAAACAAATAGCTGCTAAGATCGCAGTTGAACCAAAGTCATGCTGTACCCCTATTCCAATAATAGCTACAAATAACATCATTCCTATCGGTTTAATAACACAATCAATAAGTTTCTTTTTATAAAACTGTTTTTTTAATTCATTCGTTCTAAATTTTCCTTTAACCACAAAAGCTGCATCTGTTTCTGTTAAAAAGTAAGATAAAATTAAAATCATGGCAATCTTCATGAACTCCGCCGGTTGAATAGTTATCGGTCCTAAATGGATCCAAGCATAAGATCCTTTCGTTCTCCACAAGCGGCATACGCACATTGAAGCAATACCTATCCAATAAACGAGTAAACTCGTACGATGATTAACCCAACGATTATCAAATTTTTTTGATAAAATCATCATAGCTATAATTCCAATGACTGCATATGCAGCCTGCATTCCCATGTTTTTAAGGACAAAGTTTAAGCCCTTTGAAGAAACAGCTCCTACAGAAGCTGAACCAATCATGACAATTCCAAAACAAATTAAAACACTTACAGCACCATAAATGGTTTTATCTGCTCCTTTTTTCTTAAAAAAATTACTGAATTTTCTATTAATCTGATTCATTTTATTTTCCTAATTTAATCCAATCATTTTCAAGACTTGCTTTATATACTTGATAGATTGAATAAGATGAAACTTCTTTGAATTGTTGATCAATTTGTTTTTCTTCGCTTTTGCTTTGAACGACATTTTTAAATTGACGATAAGCTTTCATAAATTCTTCTTTACTAATTCCTTGTTCGTAAGCTTGTTCAACAGCGTTATATAATGCCATAACATCAATAATATCTTCTGTTGACCATGTATAATCTAATGGATAATTGTAATCCATAATTTCACCCCATTTCTTGAACATTATATCTTAAATAAACTAAAAAATAAACTTAATTAGGACATTATCCCTAACAAATCTCCCATTTAAGAATAATATGTACTAGAAGGAGGGATCAAGATGAACTGTGGTTGTAACTTTGCTAGCTGTAACCCATTTGGCTGCGGTGGATGTTCCTCATGTGGTAGCGCCATGCCTTTATCATCATTTGGATGCAACAGTGGATGCAGTTGGTTTGCGATTGTCTTAGTTGTATTCTTATTATTAATCATTTGTGGAAATTCAAGAATTCATCCTTAATGTATTAATATCACCTCAAAATGTGCTATAATGACCAAGTAATGAGGTGATAGTATGTTATTAATGAAAGATATTATAAATGATCAAAACAAATTAATTAGAACAATATCAAAAGAGGTATCTTTACCTCTTAGTAAAGAGGATCATGACTTATTAATGGAAATGCATGAATTCCTTGTAGCCAGTCAAGATGAAGAATTATCTGAAAAATATAATTTACGTCCTGCTGTTGGAATTGCTGCTATTCAATTAGGAATTCCTAAAAGAATGTGTGCTATTCACGTGTTAGATTATGATGAAAACGGAGAACCTACAAAATCAACTGATTATGCCTTAGTCAATCCAAAGATTGTTTCATATACTCAAAAACAATCTTATTTAAAAACTGGTGAAGCTTGTTTATCAGTAGACGAAGATGTTAAAGGTTATGTACCTCGTCATGCTAAAGTCACAATTGAAGGTTATGATGCTTTAACTGATCAAAATGTTTCTATTGTTGCTCGTGGTTTTTTAGCCATTTGTTTACAGCATGAATTAGATCATTTTGATGGCGTTCTTTATTACGACCATATTAATAAAGATTATCCATTAGTACCAATTGAAAATGCAATGGTCATTGAATAAAAACAGACTTCAAAAATTGAAGCCTGTTTTTTTATTTAATTTTCCAAATAGTCAATGATTTAGGTGGTAAGCAACTATCATGACTACCTAATAACGTTTCAAATGATTGTACATTAAAAATATCTGGACATTGGTAATTTTGATCATCTATATTTAAAGCAATAATCATTCTTTGTTCCCTAGTGGTTCTTTCAAATACAAACTGACGATTGGTAAGTACCAATTCATGATAATTGCCATGACTCAAAGCTGGATATTGATTTCTTAAAGAAATCAATTTTTTTATATAATCAGTCAGTTCATTAGCTAAAGGTTCACTGATGGCAGGTCTTAAAGCATCATCACTTCCTTGACCCTTTACTCCTTTTTGCCCCCACTCACTACCATAATAAAGACATGGTATTCCTGGTAATGTAAGAAGCATTCCAAAAATAAGTGGTAATTTGTCTAAGTCAGTTAATTGACTAGCAATTCTTGTTACATCATGATTATCAACAAAAGTAAATAAACTTTGACCTTTATACATTTCACCATAATTACGTTTTAGAGTATGTGCTATTTCAAACATATTAAGCGAATTAAAAGAAGACCATAATCCTTTAAAACCAGGATAATCAGTAATACTATCTAGATGCGCTTCACTAAACATATAACCTGCATTATCTCCTAATACTTCTCCTAGTAAAAAGAAATCTGATTTTAAATTTCGACAACGTTCTTTTAACATAGCCATAAACCATCTTGGTAAACTGTAGGCAACATCTAAACGTATACCATCAATATTAAACTCATTAATCCACATATCAACAGATTCTAATAAATAATTTTGCACTTCTGTATTATCTAGATTTAATTTTACTAATTCATAATGTCCTTCCCATCCTTCATAATAAAAGCCATCATGATAAGGTGAATCACCATCAAAAGATAAATAAAACCAATCTTTATATTGACTTTGACTATGATGTTGTAAAACATCTTTAAAAGCAAAAAAGCCCCTTCCAACATGATTAAAAACACCATCTAATACAACTTTTATAGATGCTTGATGAAATAATTCAATTAATGATTTTAAATCCTCATTTGTTCCTAGTCTTTCATCAACTTTGCGATAATCTCTTGTATCATAACCATGATGATCACTAGAAAAAACCGGATTAAAATAAACTGCTTTAATACCCAAATCCTTTAAATAAGGAATAAATGTTTGAATTTGATTTATTCTTGAAACACATTGACCATCATTATCTTGAGGTGCATTAACCATATTTAAAGGATAGATTTGATAAAATACACTATCTTGATACCACATATACGTACCTCCTATATCTATTATAACAAATTACTGACATTTATATTATGAAATATGCTATTATATAATAAACAGGAGGTGTTTTTTATGACACACAAAATCATTACTCTTACAAGAGAATATGGTTCAGGAGGAAGACTCATCGCTAAAAAAGTTGCTGAAAAATTAAATATTGCTTTTTATGATAATGAATTAATCGATGAAACAGCCAAACAACTAGGTATTGATATTGATACAATTAGAAAAGTAGCTGATAAAAAATCTTCAAGCTTTGCCTATTCTATTAATACAACACCTGCTTTGCTTCCTATTAATGACCAGGTTTATACTACACAAGCTAAAATCATTAAACATCTAGCAGATCAAGAAGATTGTATTATTGTTAATGGATGTGCTAATTATATCTTAGATGATTATCCTCAAGTGCTTAAAATCTTTGTTCATGCTCCTTTAGAATCTCGTATTCAACGTGTAGAAAATGAATATCATGAACAACATCAAGATACTAAAAAATATGTATTGAAAAAAGATAAAAATCGTAAAAATTATTATAATTACTATACAACAAATACTTGGGGTAATTTAAAAGATTATGATTTATGTATTAATAGTGATATGGGATTAGATAATATTGCTGATTTGATTGTTCAAGTTTATCAAAGTGGTAGTTTATGGCGTAAAGAAGAAGGGAAATCTTAACGATTTCCCTTTTATTTTGGCATTACATATTCAAAAACGTGTGTGCCTTTTAATAAATTCATTTTATTAAAAAGTTCTTTAACTACTTTTCGATCAATTCTACCTATTTTATGATAACGTTCTGGGTTATCAACCAAATAAAATAATTGATTATTCTTTTCATTGTATTGATCATGATAAATATCTAGGAATAAAGTATATGGCATAAGTTCAATAATTCCTTGTGTAATATCAGTAACAATACAATGCGGATGCTCTAATTCAATGTTTTGATTATCTATTAAATGATCGATGACTAAAATATCTCCAATTGCTATCATGATATATCCCCCTATTTTCTTTTATCATACTAAAATATGATAAATATTCAAGCAATATAAACATTATAATTTATAGAATTGAAAAAGTGTGTCAAATAGTGATATTGAACTCCGTTTTTAGTAATTTCAAAACCAGTTCTTTTAAATCTTTAGCATTTAAAACAATATAATCTGCCAGCTTACCTTTTTGTTTTTCTAATTTATGATTAAACCAAATCGTTTTCCAATGCGCTTTTTTAGCTCCTACAATATCAATTTCATAACCATCACCAATAAACAAACATGTTTCATGTTGAGGATTAGCGTAATCAAAAATACGTTGATCAGGTTTTTCTAAATGGACTTTCGATGAAATAATAATATTTTCTTTTAAAAACCATTTTTCTAAATGTAAAGCATCTATTTTAGCTTGTTGTTTATCTTTAGGACCATTTGTAATAATACCTAGTTCAACATGTAATACCAAGATATCAAGCAATTCTTTTATTTCAGGAATAAGTTCAATTTGTTTTTGATTTTCTTGATAACATTGTTGAAATTTATATGCAAGTTGTTCATCAATGTCATATCCTAATTGTTTTAATGGTACTTGAATACGTTGACAGTAAAATTGCTTAAACGATATTTCATGGTGTGAAGCCTTAATAAAGTTTTGATTGTTATACTGTCTGGATAATTGATAAAGACAATAAATATCTACTGGAAATGAAAAACATTGTTGGTATGCCTTTTTAAAGGGAACGTATTGACTATAAAGGGTATCATCTAAATCAAAGTATATTTTCATAAATTTCTTTAATCAGTTGCATTAAATCAGCTTGTTCATCATTATAAGGCTTATATTGTAAAGCTTCTTGATAATATTGTTTTAATGCTGGATGATTTTCTTTTTTTAATTGACTTAATAATACATAATAGAAATTGAAAGTTTTTTGAGGAAACTGTTTTTTTAATTCACCTAAATATTTATTTGATAACTCTAATGATTGACTTTTTACAAGACAATCATATAAATCACTGACTATTTCACTATATCTAAATGAAAGTTGATATGCTTGATTTAATTGAATCATTAAATCAAGTAATGAGACAATAAAATCTTGATCAGGCTGGATACTTTTTATATCTTGAAATACTCTTGTAATAAAGCCATCAATATCAATCATATAAGAATTAAAAATAACTCCTAAATGATTATTTTTTTCATAATCTTTTAAATGAATAAGTCTTTCTAAAATACTATTTGTTTCTTGAAGTAATTGAAGATAGGACATTTGACTTGATAAAATTGTTTGAATATCTGATACAAGATAAGTTTTATCAGGAACTTGATGAATATCATAATGTTCTTCTATTATTTTTTTAATAAGATAAATAAAAGCATCGTCATCAAAAACTTCATTTTTATTTCCTAAGACATCTAATTGTTGATCATATTTTTCATCATAGTATTGAACTACATCATCAATTTGATATGTCTTTTGATATTGTTTACATACATCCTCTTCTTGAATATCAATATCATTGCTAAGTAATTCCTTTTGAATACTTTGTTTTGTAAGATTTTTAAAAAGTGTTTCTTTTTCTTGTAAGTAAGTATCATAATCTTTATATGTATTTTTTGGGGTATGAATCGTTGTTTTCATATTGACTTCCTTTCTTTATAACTGATAATAATCTAAACAGCAGTTTTCTGGTAAATAGTGATATAAATCATGATTAGAAATATCATGAAAATACGTATAGATTGTTCTAACAATCCCACCATGACATACTAAAAGGACATTTTGATGAGGATATGTTTGTTTGATTTCATCTAGTAACTGATATACTCGATGGATGACTTGGAAATAAGATTCTCCTCCAGGGTAATGAAATCCATGATTCTTTTTTGTTTTTTTAAATCCTCGATTTTTATTTTTAAAGCCTTCATATTTACCAAAGTTAATTTCCTGTAAACGAGGATCAACAATAACTTGCGTACCTACAACTTGATTAATAATCGCAGCCGTTTCTTGTGCTCTTTTAAGTGGCGAAACAATAATGACATCAATTTGTTTTCCTTTTAGCTTCTTTGCTACTGCTGACGCCTGCTTTCTACCTGTATCTGTCAGTTCTACATCACTTATACCACATACTCTATTTTCAATATTATATTGCGTTTGACCATGTCTTGTCACATATAAATTCATCTTATCGCCTCACTTTGTTCAATTTTATGTTACAATAAAAAATATAAAATTGAAAGAATGGAGAACAAAAAAATTATGGGCGGAATGTTTGGCGTTGTAAGTCGTCAGGATTGTGTGATGGACTTATTTTTTGGGATTGATTATCATTCTCATTTAGGAACAAAAAAAGGAGGAATGGCTGTTTATGGTGAACGTGGATTTCAACGTTCAATTCATAATATTTCTAATTCACCTTTTCGTACTAAATTTGACCAAGATATTCATGAAATGAAAGGAAATTTAGGAATTGGATGTATTAGTGATAATGAACCACAACCATTATTAGTTAATAGTCATTTAGGTAGTTACGCTATTGTTACTGTGGGGAAAGTAGCTAATATGGATCAATTAGTTCAAGAAGCATTTGAACATGGACATAGTCATTTTTTAGAGATGTCTGGTGGGGAAGTGAATCAAACTGAACTAGTAGCATCTCTCATTAATCAAAAAGAATCTATTGTTGAAGGAATTAAAAATGTACATCGTAAAGTAAAAGGTTCTATTACTTTAATGTTAATGACACCTGAAGGTTTATATTTAGCACGAGATAAATTAGGAAGAACACCTTTAAATATCGGAAAAAAAGAAGATGCTTATTGTGCTTCTTTTGAATCTCATGCATATTTAAATTTAGGCTATCATCTTTATAAAGAATTAGGACCTGGAGAAGTTTTATTTTTAGATCATCATGGTATTAAACCATTAGTTAAGGCTAATGATAAAATGCGAATTTGTTCATTTTTATGGGTTTATTATGGTTATCCAACAAGCAGTTATGAAGGAAGAAATGTTGAAGAGATGCGTTATGAATGTGGTAAACTTCTCGCAAAAAGAGATCATGTTAAGACTGATTTGGTAGCCGGTGTCCCTGATAGTGGTATTGCTCATGCAATTGGTTATTCTAACGAATCAAAGACAAGATATGCTAGACCATTTATTAAATATACACCGACATGGCCTCGTTCGTTTATGCCAACGATTCAATCAGATCGTAATTTAATCGCAAAAATGAAGTTAATACCAATTCCTAGTTTAATCAAAGATAAATCATTATTATTAATTGATGATTCGATTGTAAGAGGTACCCAGTTAAGAGAAACAACTGAATTTTTATATCAAAGCGGAGCTAAAGAAGTGCATATTAGACCAGCCTGTCCACCAATTATGTTTGGATGTAAGTATTTGAATTTTTCAAGAAGTACCAGTGAGATGGATTTAATTACCCGTCGTGTGATTCGTAAATTTGAAGGAGAAAATGATATTCATGTTTTAGATCAATATTGTGATCCTGATAGTCCAAAGTATGAAGCAATGGTTGAAGAAATTAGAAAAGAACTTAATTTTACATCACTACGTTATCATCGTTTAGATGATATGATTGAAGCTATTGGTATTGAACCTTGTAAACTATGTACATATTGTTTTGATGGAAAAGAATAAAGAAGCCAAATGGCTTCTTTTATTTTTTATTGACTCTACTTTCACAATACATGCAACGATAAATTCTTTTTTCTTTATTTGCTAGATAAAAGATTTGATCTAATCCTGGTTCTACTGATGTAATACAACGAGGATTTTTGCATTTTTCAATATTGACTATTTTTTCTGGTAAAGATAATTTTTTCTTTTCTACAATGTTACCATCTTTGATAATACAAACAGTAATATTTGAATCTATGTATCCTAAAACATCTAAATCTATTTCATAATCATTATCAATTTTTAATATGTCTTTTCGTCCCATTTTATTTGATTTAACATTTTTTATAATCGCAACTGAACAGTCTAGTTTATCAAGTCCTAGTGCTTCATAAACTTCCATTGCATTTCCTGCTGTAATATGATCTAAAACAATTCCATTTAAAATACTATCTACTTTCATAATCTTTCTACCTCATTTTCTAATCCTAACATTGTCATAATTAATGCCATTCGCATATATTTTCCATTTGTTACTTGATCAAAATACTTAGCACGAGGATCATCATCAATCTCAGTAGCAATTTCATTAACACGAGGTAATGGATGCATGATAATTAAATCTTTTTTAGAGTTTTCTAATTTTTTCAAATCTAAAATATATGTATCTTTTAAACGGATATAATCTTGTTCATTAAAGAATCTTTCTTTTTGAACACGTGTCATATAAATAATATTAAGTTGATCAATGACATCTTCAATACGTTCAACTTCTTCATATTCTAAATTCTTAGCGTCAAGTAAATCATTTTTTAAATACTCTGGTATTTTTAATTCACTTGGTGAAATAAAAATAAATTTAACTTTCTCATAACGTGATAAAGCTTTTAATAAAGAGTGAACAGTTCGTCCAAATTTTAAGTCTCCACAAAAACCAATTGTAAGATGATCTAAACGTCCTTTTTCTCTTTTGATAGTAAGTAAATCTGTTAAAGTTTGAGTAGGATGATTATGTCCTCCATCACCAGCATTAATTAAAGGAACTTGGCTTTTCATTGATGCGACTAATGGAGCTCCTTCTTTAGGATGTCTCATTGCAATAATATCACAATAAGAAGACACTACACGAATGGTATCAGATACTGTTTCTCCTTTTGATGAGCTACTTGAATTAGCTTCAGAGAATCCTAGTACTTGACCCCCTAAATAAAGCATCGCAGATTCAAAAGATAAACGTGTACGCGTACTTGGTTCAAAGAATAATGTAGCTAATATTTTATGTTTACATACTTCTTGATAGCGAGTGCTATCTTTAATAATATCATTGGCTAAATCAATCAATTGATTGATTTGTTCAACTGATAAATCAATTGGGTCTATTAAATATTTCATGATTACACTCCTTTTATTTTTTTATTATTATATCACAAACTTATTAATAAAAAATGCTTTTTAATCAGTATTGCAAATAACTATATCAAATCCTTATATTTTATTGTAGTATAAAAATATGAGGAAGTGATATAAATGAAAATCATGATTGCAAGTGATTCATATAAAGGAAGTTTATCTTCTAAAGAAGTAGCTCATTATATAAAGAAAGGAATTTTAGACGTTTTTCCCCACTGTCAAGTTGATCAAATAATGATTGGAGATGGTGGCGAAGGTACTGCTTTTAGTATCATTGAACAAACTGGTGGTCGTTTAATCACAATCAATACTTATAACGCTTTAAATCAACCTATCAAAGCAACTTATGGGCTTTTAAAAAAGGATTGTGCTATTATCGATATGGCAAGTGCTTCAGGATTAACCTTAGTTAAAGAAAATAATGTCTTAAAAGCTAATACTTATGGTACAGGATTACTTATCAAAGATGCTTTAAACCAAGGATGTAAAACAATCTATTTAGGAATCGGTGGTAGTGCCACTAATGATGGTGGTATCGGTATGGCTCATGCCTTAGGCATCCGCTTTTTAGATTGTCATCAAGAAGAACTTGAACCCATCCCGTTAAACTTACCATTAATTGAAACAATTGATATGGAAAACTTTGATCAACGTGTCTTCAATACGCAATTTATTATTATGTGTGATGTATCAAATCCTTTATGTGGTCCTCAAGGTGCAAGTGCCATCTTTGGTCCTCAAAAAGGTGCAAAATGCCAAGATATCAAATTTTTAGATCAGGGATTACAACATTTAGCCAATGTAGTCAAAAAGACATTTCATCAAAATTATCAAGACTTACCTGGTGCCGGCGCTGCTGGTGGCTTAGGTTTTGGACTTGTTGCTTTTTGTCATGGTCAATTACATTCAGGTATTGAAACCATTTTAAAAATTCTTGATTTTGAAGACAAAATAAAAGATTGTGATCTTGTGATTACAGGTGAAGGTTGCCTTGATTACCAATCTATCTATGGAAAAGTCCCAATAGGTGTTGCTTCTATCGCTAAAAAGCTTAATATTCCAACTATTGCGATTGCTGGATCAATTGGAGAAGAGATTGAACCTGTTTATCAATACCTTGATGCAATAGAGAGCAGTGTTGTACGTCCTGGTTCCTTGTCTGATGCAATCAACCAAGCATCAAACAATGTTTATCAAGCTACAATACGCATCATGAAAAGCATGGCTTTAGGAATGACATTAACAAAAAAATGATTCTATATGAACTAGTCAAGTAAAAGTAGACTAGAGTGTTTTTACTCTTTGTCTACTTTTATCATATCACTACATATTGAATCATTTTTTTGTTGAATAAGAAAACTGGCAATGGCTACACCTATAATGATAATATAACCGATAATACTATAAATATCGGGAATTTGATTTAATAAAATAAATCCTAAAATAGCCGCAAATAAGATTTGCGTATAATCATAAACTGAAATATCTCTTGCTGGAGCATAAGTATAAGCGGCTGTAATTGAAAATTGTCCCCCTGCTGCCATCAATCCAGCCAACAATAATAAACCTAATTGTGAAAGTGTCATGGGTACATAATGGAAAATTAAATAAGGGACAACTGATAAACAAGAAAAACATGAAAAGAAAAAGACTATTTTCGGTCCTGGTACACCCTGTTTTCCTAATTGACGCACACAGGTATAAGCAATTCCTGCTCCCATAGCGCCTAATACTCCAATAAGTGAATCAATTTGATTCATAAAATGAACAGTAGGTTTAATTACAAATAAAGCCCCGATAAAGGCAATAACAATCGATATTTTTTGTACGCGATTCGCTTTTTCCTTTAAAAATAATGAAGAAAAAATAATAACAAAAAATGGTGACAATTTATTAAGCATTGATGCATCGCTTACTAGAAGATGATCTACAGCATAAAAATTACATAATATTCCTAAAGTACCAAAAGTACTTCTTAATATAAGCATTGGTAAATCTTTTGTATTATATTTAAAATCATGATGATCTTTAATTAAAATAATTAAAGCAAATAAAGCGGCAATAAGATTTCTAAAAAAACTCTTTTGAATAGAAGGCAAATCTCCTGATAATTTAACAAAAACATTCATTGCTGCAAAAAAGAATGCAGCAAAAATAATACAAACCATTCCTTTTTTCGTATTTTTCATTTTAAAACTCCTTTACATGTAAATGAATATACTAAAAAAATGAACTCATGTCTAATAAAAAAAGAGCTTTCGCTCTTTTATTCATCAATTTTAACGACTTGATGAGCTTGTAAACCACGATCTCCTTCAACAAGTTCAAACTCAACTTTTTGTCCTGGATCAACAGTTTTAAATCCTTCTTGAACAATTTGTGAGTAATGGAAGAAAATATCTCTTTCTTCACCTTCCATGTTAATAAATCCAAATCCTTTGTCTTTATTAAAGTTTTTAACAATTCCAATAGCCATGATAACTTCTCCTTCTAAAAAATATTTCTATAATTATCTTACTACAATTCATAAAGATAGACAACATAAAATTGTAAGCGTATTCAGTTAACTATCAATTTCCATCACAATTTTGACATTATTTTGTTTTTCTAAAAAATGTCCTAAATCACTTGGAGTAATCATTTTTTGATTAAAAACCGTAGATACCTGATCTATTTTTAAATTAATTTTAAGTAATGCATAGTATATGAGTTCACTGCAATATAAAGCTTGATCATCAAATGTCTTCATAGCATAGTCATAAGGTGTTCCTAAATAGTCCATTGCACCATTGATATATTGACACTTTAAAGCTGAATCAATAGTAAAACGATAGACAATAAACGATTTTAAAAATGAATCGTTTTCTAAATTAGCCATTTGTTTTAATTCTCGAATCTTTACGCCTGTACTATTGGCATCAACTATCAAGATTTCATTACCTAATTTATAATACTTTAAAATTTCTTGATAGTATTTTTGATTTGAATTATAAACACTTGTAAATTGTTGTTTAGTGCCAATATAGATTAAACTATGTTTCCATTTACCAGGAATGGCAAAACTACTTAAATAATGAGTATGTTCTAAATTGATAATATCCCCACATTCAAATTGATTAACATAGTTCAATAATTGACTATACGTAATATGCGTATTTTGACTGACTACTTTTTGATCTTTTGGTTTGTCTAAATAAAAAGAGCAGGTTAACAAACCTGCTACAATGATCATGAATAAAATCTTTGTGATTTTTCCTTTCATTATTTCACCTAGTCTTTAAGCATGCTGAGTGCAACACGTTGTTTTTTTAAATCTACATCTATAACTGATACTTCAACGATATCACCAATGCTTAATTTATCTAGTGGATGTTTAATTCTTTCATGCGATATTTTAGAAATATGCACTAATCCGTCATTTTTTAACCCAATATCAATAAAGGCACCAAAATCAACTACATTTCTGACCGTTCCTTCTAATGTCATACCTACTTTTAAATCTTCAATATGAAGAATATCTTTCTTTAATTGTGGTGTAGCGTATTCATCACGAGGTGAACGATTAGGTTTTATTAAACTATCAATGATATCCTCTAATGTATATTGGTCAATTTCAAGATGTTTTATAACATCTTCTTTTAAAATATGATCTAAGGCTTCTTTGATTTCTGGTGTACCTAAATCATCTAAAGATAATCCTATTTCTTTTAATAACGCTTGTGTTTGTTCATAGTTTTCAGGATGAATAGCTGTGTTATCTAAAGGATTATTGGCATCAGGAACACGTAAAAAACCAATTGCCTGTTCGTATGTTTTTGCTCCTAATTTTTTTACATTTTTTATTTGCTGACGATCTGTAAATTTACCATATTCATTACGATAAGCAACAATATTACTTGCTACTGAAGCGTTTAAACCTGCTACATATTGTAATAGCGATTGTGAAGCAGTATTGATATCAACACCTACATTATTCACTGTTTTTTCTACGACGAAGTCTAACTGCTCTTCTAATTCCTTTTGCGGAATATCATGTTGATATTGTCCTACTGAAATAGCTTTAGGTTCAATTTTTACTAATTCAGCTAAAGGATCTTGTAATCTTCTGGCAATAGATACTGCTGATCTTTCTTCTACATGAAGATCAGGAAATTCTTCTTTAGCAAGTTTACTTGCAGAATAAACTGAAGCACCAGCTTCACTGACAATCGCAAAATCTACATCTAAATGATTTTCTTGAATCAATTTAGCGATAAATGCTTCTGTTTCTCTTGATGCTGTCCCATTTCCTATAGCGATAATTTCAACATGATACTGTTGAATTAATTTTAAAAGTAATTGTTTTTCTTTATCATAGTTATTTTTAGGGATAGTAATAAATACTTTATCAATATGTAATACTTTCCCTGTTGTATCTACTACTGCGAGTTTACATCCTGTACGATAAGCTGGATCAACTCCTAAAACGATTTTATTTTTTAAAGGTGCTTGCATTAATAGATTTTCTAAGTTGACGGAGAATACTTTTAATGCTTGCTCATCTGCTTTTTGTGTCAATTCCTTGCGTACTTCTCTTTCAATTGAAGGAAAAAGTAAGCGACGAAAACTGTCAGTAACTGCTTCTAATAAATAGTCATTCGCCTTGCTTTGACGCTGATGAGTTACTCCTCGATAAATATACTGAATAAAATAATCTTGGTCTACTTCAATGTTAACTTGTATAACCTTTTCTTTTTCAGCACGATTAATAGCTAAAATGCGATGAGATACAATAGATTGGACACGTTCATGGTAATCGTAATACATCTCATATACTTTTTGTTCATCTTGATGTTTTTTCTTTTCAGTTGTTTGCAGTATTCCTCTTTTATAAATCATATCTTTAACAAATTTACGATATTTAATATCATCAGCTACGGCTTCAGCAATAATATCTTTTGCTCCTTGCATGGCTTCTTCTACTGTTGAAACTTGATCATTTAAATATTTATTTGCTTCTTTTAATGGGTCATTTTGAGGTAAAGAAAGTAAAAATTGAGCTAAAGGTTCTAGCCCTTTTGCTTTAGCTTCTGTTGCTTTTGTTTTTCTTTTTTCTTTATATGGTCGATATAAATCTTCAACATCACTTAATTGTTTTGCTTTTAAAATATTTTCTTTTAAAGAAGCTGTAAGCATCCCTTTTTCATCTATTAAACGAATAACATCTTCTTTTCTTTTTAATAAATTAACTTGATATTGATAATATTTATCAATTGTTCTAATTTGGTCTTCATCTAAAGCTCCTGTTTTTTCTTTTCGATAACGGGCAATAAAAGGAACAGTATTGCCTTGTTCTAATAAAGATAACACTGCTTCTACCTGTTTATTTGTGATAGTTAATTCTTCTGCAATTGTTTTAATAATATCTTGATTCATAACTTCTCCTAACGATAATATTCACTAATTGTATAAATGATATCCTGATAGATTTCTTCATTTAAATACTCTTTTAATTCACTTGATTTTACAAAGCGATAATCAGTATGTTCATGAGATAAAATAACATGGTCATCATTTGCTAAACATAAATAACCAATTCCCACAGTTTGGTAATCGCTACGTATCTTTGTAAAAGTATAAGCTGGTTTTACAATATCAATTGTGAGTCCCGTTTCTTCTTTTAGTTCACGAATTAACGCTTGATTCGGTGTCTCACCATATTCTAAACCACCACCTGGTAATTCCCAATAACCTAATCCATCACTTGATGGTCGTACTCTTTTCATTAGTAATATTTTTTTGTTGTAAATAACAATGCCTTTGACTGTAATATGAAATCTTATCTTTTCCATCATGATTCTCCTTTGTATACAGTATATCATACCATTATTTATTAAATTTGTTTAAAAAATATTGTGAAAAATGTATAATATTTTTCGAGGTGATAAAATGATTGATTTTAAAGAAGAAGTCTTAAAAAGAAAAGACCAAATGATTGAAGATATAAAAACACTTTGTGCTATTCCATCTGTTCATGATGAAACAACAGTAGGTGAAAATCAACCTTATGGAAAAGCTTGTCGTCAAGCATTAGATAAAATGCTTGAAATTGGAAAACGTGATGGTTTTGTTACTTTAGATGATCAAGGATATGCAGGTCATATTGATATTGGAAATCACAGTGAATATTTTGGTATTCTTGGACATCTAGATGTTGTCCCTGTTAATAAGGTAGGATGGGATAGTGATCCTTTTGAAGTTGTTATTAAGGATGGTAAACTTTTTGGACGTGGTGTTGCTGATGATAAAGGTCCCCTCATTGCAGGATATTATGCAGCAAAAATAATTCATGATTTAAATTTACCTGTCAAAAAAACAATTCGTGTTATTTTTGGATGCGATGAAGAACGTGGTTCTTCTTGTGTAAGACATTATTTTGAAAATCATGAATATCCATCAATGGGATTTACCCCTGATGCAGAATTTCCTGTTGTTTATGGCGAAAAAGGAATGGGAAGTTTTCATATTACTGGACATATTGAAAAAAATGGTTTAGTAGCTATGAGTGCAGGAACACGTGCTAACATTGTTCCTGAAAGTTGTGAAGCTATCATTGAAGGTAACTATAAACAATATGAAAATTCTTATCATGAATTTTTACAAACTCATCATATAACAGGAACAATTGAAGAAGAAGGAAATTGTACTAAATTAGTTTTAAAGGGAAAAAGTGCTCATGCAAGTACACCTGAAGAAGGTATCAACGCTGTTTGTTTAATGGCTCAATATTTAGATACAGTTCTTGATAATGGTTTAATTCATTTTATTGTCAATCACTTATGTGATTACTACGGTCAAGGATTAAAAATTAATCATGATGGACAAATGGGTCCTCTTACAATGAATCTTGGTGTTTTACGTTATCGTAAAGAACAATGTGAAGTTGATTTAGATATGCGTTGTCCTCATGAAATGAATCTACAAGAAATGGCTCATCAAGTTGAAACAATTTGTCAACAATATCAATTATCATGTCAAAGCCATCTTGTTGATCCTCTTTATGTTGATCCTCAAAGTGAACTTGTAAGTAAGCTACATGCAGCATATCAAAATGTAACTGGTGATCAAAGTCAACCACAAGCTATCGGTGGTGGAACTTATGCTAAATCAATGCCTAATTGTGTAGCTTTTGGTTGTGAATTTAAAGATGAAGATAATCAAATTCATGGTAATAATGAAAATATTAAGATTGATTCTTTACTTAAAGCAACAGAAATCTTCGCTATCGCTATTTATGATTTAATTAAAGAATAAAAATTTTAACTAAAATAATTTATTGTATTTAAAAATCACTCATTATAAAATGAGTGATTTATTTTTTTATTGGTGCGGCCAGCCGGACTTGAACCGGCACGGAATCATCCATAAGTCCCTCAAACTTACGTGTATACCAATTTCACCATGGCCGCATTAAATCGCTTATTTATTTTATCATATTTCATTTTAGATGACAAATAAAAATACCCCTTTTACTAGATGTAAAAGAGGTACGTATCCTCATTATTTATTTTTAATTTGATCCAATTCATTTAAATCATATGGTGTTTCTTGATATACATAATAATTGAGCCAGTTAGAAAATAACAAATATGCATGACTACGCCATTTTACTTGAATTTCCCCTTGAATATCATCACCACGATAATAATTTTTAGGCATGACACAATCATCACCCTTAGCTAAATCTCGACGATATTCTTTATCTAAAGTATCTGGATCGTATTCAGGATGTCCTGTAACAAAAAAACGTGAACCATCTTTTTCAGCTACTAAATAAACTCCTGCTTCATCACTTGTTGCTAAAATATCCAAACTATCAACTGTACGAATATCTTCAGCAATGACAGTCGTATAACGTGAATGAGGTGCATAAAACTGATAATCAAATCCTCTTAATATTTTTCTTTTCATTTTATCTACATTAGTATGATGGAAATAAACACCTGTTAATTTTTCTTTGAGTTCATGCTTTTCAATTCCATAATAGTGATGTAAAGCTGCTTGAGAAGCCCAACAAATAAAGAAAGATGAAAAAACATTCGTTTTAGCCCATTCAAATATAGCTTCCATTTCTTGCCAATAATCAACATCTTCAAATTTTAATTTTTCTACTGGTGCTCCTGTAACAATTAATCCATCATAACGATTATCTTTTATTTCAGAAAATGTTTTGTAGAATGCAAGCAAATGTTCTTGTGGTGTATTTTTAGATACATGACTTTCCATACATACCCAATCCACTTCAATTTGTAACGGTGTATTAGATAATAATCTTAATAATTGGGTTTCTGTTGTAATTTTAGTAGGCATAATATTAACAATGCATATTTTTAATGGTCTGATTCTTTGAGAAGTTGCTCTTGTTTCATCCATCACAAAGATATTTTCTTTTTTTAATATTTGACTTGCTGGTAAGTCGTTAGGTATTTTAATTGGCATAATTTCACTCCTTAAAATGATAGTAATTCATTAAATATTTTTAATATATAAGCATCTGACATTCCTGATAAATAGTCTAAAATACTTCTTGCAACTGCTTTTTCATCAGTTGAAAAATGATAAATAATTTTATTTTGATAAAGTATTGGTCGATGGACTCCTTCAATCATCCCGTATTTTTCAAGCCAATGCATATAACCAGGGATGACAAGTGGATAAGTTGCACGATCTTTTTCTAATTCTAATAAAGGATTAGTTTGATGTTTTTTTGCTTGTTCATGATATTTCATTAGAAAATCAAAAATAGAAGTTAATATCAACTTAACATAATTACTATGTATTTTTACTCGATCAATAAGATAAATGTTTTGATAATTAAATTTCATAATCATCTTCATTACTTGATAAGCTTCATCTGATAAACATATTCCTGTTTCTAAAGATGAATTTATTGCAACATCACTAATAAAGTAATTAACAACCGTTCCATTGTTAATAGCTGAAAATGGTTGCTTTGTAATCAGATTAATATCTTCTTTTAATTTATTAAGTTGTCCTTCTGTTAAAATATGTAAACGCAATGCATCTTCAATATCTCTGGCTAAATATGCTATTTTATCAGCCATCTTAACGACACAACCTTCCCATGTATAAGGGTTATATTGTCCAGGTTGAGTATATTCATTTAAATCAATATACTCTTTTCTTTTGATAATTGATTTTTGATTCATTTCGCCACAATGACTAATAATGCCATCTCTAATGGCATAAGTCAAATTTAGATTATGTCGAATATGCTGATTATCCTCTAATGTTTCAATATTATCAATAAAATGTAGACTATTACGTTCATGCCAAAATGAATCTAATCCATTTTGGTGAGCAATCTCATTTAGAATGCGTTCACCTCCGTGACCAAAAGGAGCATGTCCAATATCATGTCCTACTGCAATGGCTTTGGTCAATTCATTATTAAGTCCTAAATAATTAGATAATGTGTAACTGACTGATTCTACTAAACTCACATGTTCACTTCTAGTACAAACATGGTCATCTTCAACTGCAAAAAAAACTTGAGTTTTATGTTTTAAGCGTCGATAACCTAGTGAAAAGATAATTCTTGTATAATCTCGTCCAAATTCACTACGCATATCATTCTTTCTTTGATAAATAGGTTCTTGTCTTGAAACAGCTTTTTGATAATCTGGATGATTTTCATTCATGGCTTCACTTTTAAAACTATCTTTTGGCATATTTTCACCTCACCCAACATTATAAATGATTTATAAAAAAGATAAAGAAAAACATTAACTTTACGCTAATGCTTTTCTTTTATATAAAGTAAACCATGATACTGAAATGATTCCTTTAAATATACTTGATAATGATATTGCCCACCAAATACCATTAAGTCCAATATATTGAGTCAATATTAAAATCATCGGTATTCTTGCTGTAGTAAGAACAATAGAAATGAATGATGGTGCAACAGAATTTCCTAAACCACTAAAAGCACCGGATGTTGTAATTTCAGCTGTCATAAATAATTGAGAATAACCTAAAATAGTTAAATAACTTATTCCTAGTGGTAACACTTGAGGATCATCTAAGAATATTTTGAATATAGGACCAGGTATCATAATGAGAAGTCCTGTACAAATAAGTCCCCATATTAAAACAATTGTCATCATGACCCGATATCCTTTATTAACCCGCTGATACTGTTTTGCACCGTAATTTTGAGCTATGAAAGAATTAATAGAAGCTTCAAAACCATCTGCCATATTCCAAGAAATTGCTTCAACTTGACTGCCTATTTTTTGAGCAGCTACAGCCCCATCTCCATAGCCAGCAACAAATCTAGCCACAATCATAGAACATATTGAAAATAACATACTTTGCAAAGCTAAAGGAAAACCTATTTTTAAAATATCTATATATATTTTACGAGCATGTATTTGTAATAAAGTTAAATGTTGAAATAATGCCTTTTTCCCTTTTAACATAATAATAAATAATAAAAATACAAAAAGCTGAGCTCCTACAGTTGCTAGGGCAGCACCTAATACATTGAGTCTTGGAAAAATACCAACACCAAAAATTAAAATAGGATCAAAAACCAAGTTCAAAACTAAACCGATACTATTTGCTACAAAAGGTGTATGGCTATCACCAGAAGCATTAAGCAAACCAGTAATCACTTGATTTAGAAAACTAAAAATAACTAAACCACATGTCACTTGTAAATAAATAATAGCATCTTTAACTGTACTTACATTATTCAAATGAAATAACCCAATAAAAAAAGAGGACATCGTTATCATAACAATCCCAAATATTCCAGCAAATGCTATAGCCATTTGAAAAGCACTGGAACAATAGATTCGCGCTTGTTTTAAATCATGCCTTCCAAGAGCATGTCCAACTTTAACTTGACCACCAACTCTAGGCATCATCACAAGTCCTGAAGATAGCCATGTAAACATACCAGCAACTCCAACTGCAGCTACACTATTCGCTCCTAGTTTGCCAATCCAAATCATATCAACTAAACTATAAGCCATTTGCATCATTGCAGTTAAAACAATAGGAATAGTTAATTTAGTGAGTGTTGTAAGAATTTTTCCTTTTAATAAATCTAATGTCATAAAATCACCTTATTTAATATTATCATAAAAAACAAAAAAAGTAGACACGTATTTGTGTCTACTTCATTTATATTAATATTGTTTTTCAAGTAAAGAAGCTGCTGCTTTATCCACAATAACTGTTACATCTGGATGATTTTGTAAAATACTTGCTGGTAATTCTGGAGTTACTTCTCCTTCTAACATTCCTTTTACTGCTTTTGCTTTCCCTTCACCAAATGCAAGTAATAATACTTTTTTAGCATTCATAATATTAGCGATTCCCATACTTACTGCTTGTTTAGGTACTGCATCTTCATCCCCATTAAAGAATAAACGAGCATTATCTTTAATTGTACTTTCTTTTAAGTCTACAACATGAGTTACTGAATCAGCTGGTGTACCTGGTTCATTAAATCCTATATGTCCATTAGATCCAATTCCTAATAATTGAATATCTACTTGATTTTGTTTTAATGCATCATTATAAGCGTTACAAGCTGCTTGTAAATCACCTTTACCGACAGGTACATGAACATTTTCAGGATTAATATTAATATGATTGAATAAATGTTCAAACATGAAATAATAATAACTTTGTGGATGTGTTCCATCTAATCCTACATATTCATCTAAATTATATGATTTAACTTTACTATAATCAGTACCATTTTCTTTATGGTCTTTAACCATATTATTATATAAATCAATTGGTGTTGTTCCTGTTGCTAATCCTAATATTGTTTCTGGATTATTTTTTACTTGATCAATAATAATTTTAGCCCCTTCTTGGCTTGCGATTTCACGATTTTCTGCTACAATAACTTTCATTTTTATCTATCCTCCGTACAACATCATCATAGCATGTCTAGACAAACAATGCAACCTAAAATAATATTTTTAACGTTGAATATAAATAGAAAAATTAAGTGTCCGATTAGGACACAAAAAAGACACATAGAATTACCTATGATACAATGTAAGTGCGAACAAAACATTGGAGGTATAAACTATGTGTCTTTTAGATTATAACAAAAAAAGCAAAAAATATAAACATATAACGTATTCAGAAAGGACTATGATAGAGACGTGGTATAATTTAGATAAAAAGAGCAAAAAGGAAATAGCTGAATTAATACATAAAAGCGAAAGAACAATAAGAAGAGAAATTAATCGCAGATTAATAACAATAAGAAACTATGACTGGACTGAAGGAAAAGAATATAGTGCAAGAGTAGCCCAAGATAAATATGAATATGGAATGACGAGTAAAGGACCAGCATTGAAGCTGGATCAAGATATTAAATTGGTGGAGCATATTGAAAAAGAAATAATATGTAATAAAAAATCTCCTGAAGTGGTAGCGGTGCAGTTGAAGGACAACGGATTTGATATAGAAATAAGTGGAAAGACAATAAGGAATGCAATAAAAAGTGGAATGATTTTTGATAAAGTTAAAGATGGGAAAATAATATATAAGAAAGAGTATAATAATAAAAACAAAGAAAAGAGAGTATCTAAGCTGATACCAGCTGAAAAAAGTATTGAACATAGACCAAAAGAAGCAAATACAAGAGAAATATATGGACATTGGGAAGGCGATTTAGTTGTAGGTAAGCAAGGAACTAAGGCTGTATTATTTACATTGACTGAAAGAAAAACGAGACAGGAGATAATAATGAAACTGTCGAATAAAGAAACAAAAACAGTGGCAAAAGCAATAGATAGAATTAAAAGAAGATATCGAGGGAATTTTTATAAAGTGTTCAAGAGTATAACATTTGATAATGGAGTAGAATTCATGGGGTATGAAGGATTAGAAAAATCATGTTTAAGGAAAAAGAAAAGAACAGAAATATATTATGCACATCCATATTGTTCAGGTGAAAGAGGAACAAATGAAAATAATAATAGATTAATAAGAAGGTGGATACCAAAAGGAACAGATATAACCAATATAAAAGCAGCATTCATAAAGGAAATTGAAGATTGGATAAATAATTATCCAAGAGCAATGTTTGAGTATAAAAGCTCAAATATGATACTATCAGAAATATAAAATAGCACTTATAAGGTAATTCAATGTGCGGACACTTATTATTTCCATTTATAATTTTTAACGTTGAAATGAAAAGGCTTTATTTTTTTGATGAAATAATGTAGAATGTGAATGTAAATATGGAGGTGTTTTTTAACATGATTAAAGGAATTGGAGCATCTAGTGGAATTGCGATTGCTAAAGCATATAAACTAGTTATGCCAGATTTAACTGTAACAAAAACTACAGTTGAAGACGTTGAAGCTGAAATCAAAAAATTTGACGAATGTATGGCTCAAACTGCAAAAGAATTAGAAGCCATCAAAGAAGCAGCTTCTAAAAATTTATCAGCTGAAGAAGCTGCAGTATTTGATGCCCATGCATTAGTACTTCAAGATCCAGAGTTAAAAACTCAAGTTGAAGATAAAATTAAAAATGAAAAAGTTAATGCTGATGCTGCATTAGATGAAGTAGCTCAACAATTCATCGCAATGTTTGAAATGATGGATGATGATTATTTTAGAGAAAGAGCAGCTGATATTAAAGACGTATCTCGTCGTTTATTAGCTAACTTACTTGGTAAATCATTACCAAATCCAGCATTAATTGATGAAGAAGTTGTTATTATCGCAGATGATTTAACTCCATCTGATACTGCTCAATTAAATAAAAACTTAGTAAGAGGTTTTGCTACTAATATTGGTGGTAGAACATCTCACTCAGCTATTATGGCTCGTTCATTAGAAATTCCAGCTGTTGTAGCTTGTAAAACAATTACTGAAGAAGTAAAAGATGGTGACATGATTGTTCTAGATGGTATTGAAGGAACAGTTATGGTTAACCCAGATGAAGCAACAGTTAAAGAATATGAAACTAAACGTGCTGAATTTATTGCTTACAAAGAAGAATTAAAGAAATTAGTTAATGAAAAAACAGTCACTACTGATGGACATCATGTAGAATTAGTTGCTAACATCGGATCTGCAAAAGATTTAGCAGGTGTTAAAGAAAACGGTGGTGAAGGTGTTGGATTATTCAGAACTGAATTCTTATATATGGAATCTGCTGAATTACCAACTGAAGAACAACAATACGAAGTTTACAAAGAAGTATTAGAAGGTATGGAAGGTAACCCAGTAGTTGTAAGAACATTAGATATTGGTGGAGATAAAGAAATCGAAGCAATCGATTTACCAAAAGAAATGAATCCATTCTTAGGTGTTCGTGCTATTCGTTTATGTTTCCAAAGAGAAGATATCTTTAGAACTCAATTAAGAGCATTACTTAGAGCATCAGTTCATGGTGATTTAAGAATTATGTTCCCAATGATTGCTACATTACAAGAATTCCGTAAAGCTAAAGGAATCTTATTAGAAGAAAAAGAAAAATTAGTTAAAGAAGGCGTTCAAGTTAGTGATACATTACAAGTTGGTATCATGATTGAAATTCCTGCAGCAGCTGTTTTAGCTGATAAATTTGCTAAAGAAGTCGATTTCTTCTCAGTAGGTACAAATGACCTAGTTCAATATACATTTGCTGCTGATAGAATGTCTTCAGGTGTAAGTTATTTATATCAACCATTTAATCCATCAATTTTACGTTTATTAAAACATGTTATTGATTCTGCACATAAAGAAGGTAAATGGGCTGGTATGTGTGGAGAAATGGCTGGTGAAGCTATCGCTGCTCCTATCTTAATTGGATTAGGATTAGATGAATTCTCAATGTCAGCAACATCAATTCTTGCACAAAGAAAATTAATCAATAGTATTGATAAAAAAGAAATGGAAGACTTAGCTAATAAAGCATTAGATTGCTGTACAATGGATGAAGTTGTAGAATTAGTTAAATCTACAGTTAAAATGTAATATTAAAGAAGCAGGATGCATTCCTGCTTTTTATTTTTAAAAAAATTGTTCTTATTATTAATAATACTTTAAACTTTAATCAATTTAGATTTTTCAAGATCATTAAAAAAAGACATCAATTATTTTGATGTCTTTTCTACTATAATTTATATCAAATTAAAAGTAATTGTAATAGTTATGACTAATAAAAAAGATACTAGAACGTATCAAGTATCAACTATATATAAATAAAAAAAGAACTGGCAGTTCGCTATTGTTGCACCGTAGCACTATCGTCGCCGTGATGATGCTTAACTTCTGTGTTCGGTATGGGAACAGGTGTGTCCATCATGCTATCACTACCAGATCTTCTCTTTTAAGTCATTCCTTTCGAAATCACTCAAAACCGGATAATAGTTCTTTCTTCTCTTTTCAAGCAGCTTGCCTTTCGGTCA
>NZ_QRQB01000006.1:78620-83509 GCF_003475785.1 Coprobacillus sp. AF33-1AC
TTTCTTCTCTTTTCAAGCAGCTTGCCTTTCGGTCAAGCCCTCGACCTATTAGTATCAGTCCGCTTAACATGTCACCATGCTTGCACTCCTGACCTATCTACCTTATCGTCTTTAAGGGGTCTTACTTGCTTGCGCAATGGGAAATCTCATCTTGAAGTGGGTTTCACACTTAGATGCCTTCAGCGTTTATCCCTTCCGCATTTAGCTACCCAGCTATGCCACTGGCGTGACAACTGGTCCACCATTGATGCGTCCATCCCGGTCCTCTCGTACTGAGGACAGATCTTCTCAAATTTCCTGCGCCCACGACAGATAGGGACCGAACTGTCTCACGACGTTCTGAACCCAGCTCGCGTACCGCTTTAATGGGCGAACAGCCCAACCCTTGGAACCGACTTCAGCTCCAGGATGCGATGAGCCGACATCGAGGTGCCAAACCTCCCCGTCGATGTGAACTCTTGGGGGAGATCAGCCTGTTATCCCCAGGGTAGCTTTTATCCGTTGAGCGACGGCCTTTCCATTCAGCACCGCCGGATCACTAAGCCCGACTTTCGTCCCTGCTCGACTTGTGGGTCTCGCAGTCAAACACCCTTTTGCCTTTGCACTCTGCGCTTGGTTTCCATCCAAGCTGAGGGTATCTTTGGGCGCCTCCGTTACTCTTTGGGAGGCGACCGCCCCAGTCAAACTGCCCACCTGACACTGTCCCGTCATCAGTTCCATGACGTCCGGTTAGAACTCCAATACAGCAGGGGTAGTATCCCAACAGCGGCTCCTCGAATGCTGGCGCACTCGTCTCTTAGCCTCCTACCTATCCTGTACATGCTGCATCAAAGTCCAATATCAAGCTACAGTAAAGCTCCATGGGGTCTTTCCGTCTAGTCGCGGGTAACCTGCATCTTCACAGGTACTAAGACTTCACCGAGTCTACAGCTGAGACAGCGCCCAAATCGTTACGCCTTTCGTGCGGGTCAGAACTTACCTGACAAGGAATTTCGCTACCTTAGGACCGTTATAGTTACGGCCGCCGTTTACTGGGGCTTCGGTTCGATGCTTCTCTTTCGATGACATGTCCCCTTAACCTTCCAGCACCGGGCAGGCGTCACCCCCTATACGTCGCCTTTCGGCTTAGCAGAGAGCTGTGTTTTTGGTAAACAGTCGCTTGGGCCGTTTCACTGCGGCTCATATCTCTATGAGCACTCCTTCTCCCTAAGTTACGGAGTCATTTTGCAGAGTTCCTTAGCTATAGTTCTCTCGCTCACCTTAGGATTCTCTCCTCACCCATGTGTGTCCATTTTCGGTACGGGTTGATAAATAATTAACACTAGAAGCTTTTCTTGGAAGCTTGCTTCAGCGACTTCTGTACTCGCCGTAGCTTTCCATTCGCATCACGTCTTCGCATTTCCAGACTGCGGATTTGCCTACAGTCCTGCTACCTCGCTTGCACGCACCCTTCCAGCCGTGCGCCTCGCCTAGCCTTCTCCGTCACTCCTTCATTTACTTACCAAGTGCAGGAATCTCTACCTGCTGTCCATCGACTACGCCTCTCGGCCTCGCCTTAGGTCCCGACTTACCCAGAGCGGACGAACCTTCCTCTGGAAACCTTGGGTTTTCGGTGCGAGGGATTCTCACCCTCGTTCCGCTACTCACACCGGCATTCTCTCTTCCATATGCTCCACCGCTCCTTTCGGTACGACTTCTTCGCTCATGGAACGCTCCCCTACCATCCCTTGGGATCCGTAGCTTCGGTAGTATGCTTAGCCCCGGTAAATTATCGGCGCAGAGTCATTCGACTAGTGAGCTGTTACGCACTCTTTAAAGGATGGCTGCTTCTGAGCCAACCTCCTAGTTGTCTGGACATCTCCACATCCTTTTCCACTTAGCATACATTTTGGGACCTTAGCTGACGGTCTGGGCTGTTTCCCTCTTGACAACGGACCTTATCACCCGCTGTCTGACTGCCGGGCTTGTCTTCGTGACATTCGCAGTTTGATTATGTTCAGTACCCCGAGATGGGGCCATCACATATTCAGTGCTCTACCTTCACGCGACTCACTCCCGACGCTAGCCCTAAAGCTATTTCGGGGAGAACCAGCTATCTCCGAGTTCGTTTGGAATTTCACCCCTAGCCACAGCTCATCCGCCAACGTTTCAACGGGGGTCGGTTCGGTCCTCCATCGGGTTTTACCCCAACTTCAACCTGGCCATGGCTAGATCACTCGGTTTCGGGTCTACTACCTCAGACTTTCGCCCTCTTAAGACTCGCTTTCGCTTCGGCTCCGCATATCCTGCTTAACCTCGCCTGAAATAGTAACTCGCCGGTTCATTCTACAAAAGGCACGCCATCACCCTTTAACGGGCTCTGACTTCTTGTAGGCATATGGTTTCAGGTTCTCTTTCACTCCCCTCCCGGGGTTCTTTTCACCTTTCCCTCACGGTACTGGTTCACTATCGGTCACAGTTGAGTATTTAGCCTTGCCGGATGGTCCCGGCCGATTCAGACAGGATTCCTCGTGTCCCGCCCTACTCAGGTGCCTGCTCATCTTTCGCTTGCATTTCGCATACGGGGATCTCACCCTCTCTGTCTTTACTTCCCAGTAAATTCTGCTATGCTCGCTCTGTCGACTTTCTACAGGTCCTTCTACCCCGACCCTCAGGTCGGTTTGGGCTCCTTCCCTTTCGCTCGCCACTACTCAGGATATCATTCTTATTTTCTTCTCCTCCGGGTACTTAGATGTTTCAGTTCCCCGGGTCTCGCCTCGTCATGTCTATTTTTTCAACATGCGATCTGCACAATCTCTTATGCAGGGGTTCCCCCATTCGGATATCACCGACTCTCTGTGTGCTTACCACTTATCGATGCATTTCGCTGTTTGCTGCGTCCTTCTTCGCCTTACTGTGCCTAGGCATTCGCCATACGCCCTTTCTTGCTTTACCTTTCGGTTTGCTTGCTTGAACTTTTTCAAAAACACTTTCGTTTCGTTTCTGTAAAATCTTAGTTTCGACTATCAGAAAGACTTATTTCTTTTCATAAGTCTCATCTCATATCTTCTCTATTATCCAGTTTTCAATGATCTCTTTGAGTAATTTAAATCACTCAAAACTAAACAGTATAACCCACAACTCTTTCTCCTTAGAAAGGAGGTGATCCATCCCCACGTTCCCGTAGGGATACCTTGTTACGACTTCACCCCAATCATCAGTCCCACCTTAGACAGCTCCTTCCTTGCGGTTAGGCCACCGGCTTCGGGTGTTACCAACTCTCATGGTGTGACGGGCGGTGTGTACAAGGCCCGAGAACGTATTCACCGTGACATGCTGATTCACGATTACTAGCGATTCCAACTTCGTGCAGTCGAGTTGCAGACTGCAGTCCGAACTGAGAACAGTTTTATGGGTTTCGCTCCACCTCGCGGCTTCGCTTCCCTTTGCTCTGTCCATTGTAGCACGTGTGTAGCCCAGGTCATAAGGGGCATGATGATTTGACGTCATCCCCGCCTTCCTCCGGCTTGTCACCGGCAGTCTCGCCAGAGTCCCCAACTTAATGATGGTAACTGGCAACAGGGGTTGCGCTCGTTGCGGGACTTAACCCAACATCTCACGACACGAGCTGACGACAACCATGCACCACCTGTCTTCTCTATAGCTATCTCCCTATCTCTAGGGCCTTTAGATCGATGTCAAGACCTGGTAAGGTTCTTCGCGTTGCTTCGAATTAAACCACATGCTCCACCGCTTGTGCGGGCCCCCGTCAATTCCTTTGAGTTTCATTCTTGCGAACGTACTACTCAGGCGGAGTACTTACTGCGTTAACTGCAGCACTGAGATTTGACTCCCAACACTTAGTACTCATCGTTTACGGCGTGGACTACTAGGGTATCTAATCCTATTTGCTCCCCACGCTTTCGGGACTGAGCGTCAGTTGCGCGCCAGACCGTCGCCTTCGCCACTGGTGTTCCTCCATATATCTACGCATTTCACCGCTACACATGGAATTCCACGATCCTCTCACGCACTCTAGCTCCACGGTTTCCATGGCTTACCGAAGTTAAGCTTCGGTCTTTCACCACAGACCCTTGTTGCCGCCTGCTCCCTCTTTACGCCCAATAATTCCGGATAACGCTCGCCACCTACGTATTACCGCGGCTGCTGGCACGTAGTTAGCCGTGGCTTTCTTATAGAGTACCGTCACTTATATATCATTCCCTATATATATCGTTCTTCCTCTATGACAGAAGTTTACAATCCGAAAACCTTCTTCCTTCACGCGGCGTTGCTCGGTCAGGGTTCCCCCCATTGCCGAAAATTCCCTACTGCTGCCTCCCGTAGGAGTCTGGGCCGTGTCTCAGTCCCAGTGTGGCCGTCCACCCTCTCAGGCCGGCTACGCATCGTCGCCTTGGTGAGCCTCTACCTCACCAACTAGCTAATGCGCCATAAGTCCATCCCTTACCAATGCCTTAGCACCTTTAATACAAAGTTCATGCGATCTCTGTACCTATGCGGTTTTAGCTGCCGTTTCCAGCAGTTATCCCCCTGTCTGGGGCAGGTTACTTATGTATTACTCACCCGTTCGCCACTCGAGTGCAAGCACTCGCGTTCGACTTGCATGTATTAGGCACGCCGCCAGCGTTCATCCTGAGCCAGGATCAAACTCTCCATTGTTTATTTACTCAAACAACTTCTTGTTTGTTTAGCTCTTTTCTTTTCCTTAATTGACGTTGTGTTTTATTCGTTTACTGTTTAGTTTTCAATGATCTCTCGGCTCTTTCGCCGACTTGTTTATCTTACACTCTTTTGAGCTCTTTGTCAATCTCTTTTTTCGTCTTTTTTTCGACTTCTCTTTCGACTGACTACCTCTCTTTCGAGTGCTCGTTTATACTACCATCTTTTCT
>NZ_QRQB01000007.1:0-79377 GCF_003475785.1 Coprobacillus sp. AF33-1AC
TCGTTACTATCTGAAATTCATCTGTCCAACAAATTGGGTTCAGTTCACTTCGGCTTTTAGTCTTTTTTTTCAAATTTATTGACATTTATCATTTTATCAATATAATGAATTAAATAATAAACGGTAGGTGAGGTTACCGCAGGGATTTGGATATCCTAAGATTACTGCCGCAAAATTGTGGAGACACAATACGCTGGTTAACAGATGAAGTCGAGAAGGCTTTATTTAATGTAATTTATATGCCCTGTGATACTAAAGCTTGAACGAATGAATGAACAGATACATCATTGCTCAGGCAATGATGTTTTTTTATAGGAGGTGAGCTATATGGATGAAAGTTGTCAGAATGCAAAAGATAAAATAAGGAGGAATAAAAATGAAAAAGGAATTATTATTAAATTTATTAAAAAACAAACAATATCGACAATTACATACTTTATTAAATCAAAACAATACAACAGATATAGCTTGTCTTCTAGAACAATTAGATATTAAAGATTGTGCTTTAGTATTTCGCTTAATTCCAAAAAAGAAAGCAGCACAAGTATTTGTAAATTTTAATCATTGTACTCAAAAACAATTAGAGATGTTTAGTGAAAAAGAATTAATTGATGTTATCGAAAACCAATATATGGATGATCTTGTTGATATCATCGAAGAATTACCTGCCAATCTAGTTATGCGTATTTTAAATCATATTGATCAAAATCAAAGAGAGACAATTAATCAATTGCTTAGTTATCCTAAAGATAGTGCCGGTTCGATTATGACAACCGAATTTATATCTTTAAAAAAAGAGTATACAATTGGTGAAGCATTGGAATATATTAAAAAAAATGGAATATCTTCAAAAACAATTTATACAAGTTATGTTGTTCAAAATAAGGAACTTTTAGGTGTTGTTTCTACTAAAGATTTACTACTTAGTGATGAAAATAAAAAAATAACGGAAATCATGAATAAAAACAATCAGTATGTTTATACCCATACTGATCAAGAAGCAGTAATAGAAATTTTTAGGAAATATGATTTAATGGTTTTACCAGTATTAGATGATGAAATGATGATGGTTGGTATTGTTACATTTGATGACGTGATGGATGTAATGGTAGATGAAACAACAGAGGATATTGAAAAAATGTCAGCTGTTGAACCTAATGATCAATCATATTTTCAAACATCGGTATTAGAACATGCTAAACATCGCATAGTGTGGTTATTAATTCTTATGTTTTCAGCTACTTTAACAGGGAGTATTATTACCCGATATGAAGACGCTTTTCAGACCATACCATTATTAGTTTCCTTTATTCCTATGCTTATGGATACAGGGGGAAATTGCGGTTCACAAAGTTCGACTTTGATTATTCGAGGGATTGCATTAAATGAAATACATTTCAGAGAAATTTTTAAAGTTATATTCAAAGAATTTCGTATAGCTTTATTAGTTGGTGGTATTCTAGCTCTAGCTAATGGTATTAGAATTTACATGATGTATCAAAATGTAGATATAGCATTTGTTATAGCGTTATCACTTATTGTTACAGTTGTTTTATCCAAATTAATTGGTTGTGTCTTACCATTACTCGCTAATAAGATAGGATTAGATCCCGCTATTATGGCATCACCGCTTATTACAACTATTGTTGATACATGTTCTATTCTTGTTTATTTTAATATTGCAGTACAAGTATTTCATTTAACAATAAAGTAATAAAAATCAAACTTGACATCAGTTAGGATTGCATCTTACTATTTCTATAAGAAAAAATGTTGGACATGGAAAAGAGAAAGAGGGATAAAACATGGAAAGAATAACAAGTTTTAGTGTTGATCATCGTTTATTAAAAAAAGGACTTTATGTATCAAGAATAGATGGTGATTTGATTACTTATGATATTAGAATGACACAACCTAATGTAGAGCCGGCAATGAATCCTCAAGCAGCTCATACTATTGAACATATTGGTGCAACATTACTGAGAAATGGTCCTTATAAAGATCAAGTCATTTATTTTGGTCCAATGGGATGTATGACGGGATTTTATTTGATTGTTAGAGATTTAGATTTAGAAGTTGTGAAAAATATTGTAAAGGACGTATATGAAAAAATAGCTTCATGGGATCAAGAAATTCCAGGAGCTAAGATGGAAGAATGTGGAAATTATACATATATGGATTTGCAGGGAGCAAGACAAGCAGCTCAGTATTTTATTTCTAGTCCTTGGGAACATCAATATCATTTATTAGAAGAAAAATAGTAGATATCATGATTTGATATCTACTATTTTTTCATGATTAATCATGTAATCAATCACGTACTTACATGTTGAAGATAACTTAGTGTTTGAATTATAAGCTAAATAAATGGTTCTAGCTGATTGATCAAGATCTAAAGGAATAATATTAATATCTTTAAAAGGATTTAGTAAATCATTTTTTGCGACAATAGCCACCCCAAAGTTTAAAGAGACCATACTGGCTATAGATGTTTCATCGTCAAGATTATAGATAATATTCGGTTTTAAATGATGCTGTTTAAAGATATCCATAATATTATGATATATAGCGATTTGTTCAAGGTAAGTAATGAAAGGATATTGTGCAATATTTTCAAAAGTAACTTTATTTAAGCTATTAAGAGGATGATTCTTAGGAGTAATCAAGACTAATTCCTCATATAGAAGTGGTAAAAATGTTAAATGAGAATCTTCTATTTTAGAACAAATACCAAAGTCATATTTATTATTTTTTATCCCTTCAATAATATCTAAAGTCTTTTCACTTCTAAATTGAACTTTAATATTTTGTTCATTTAATTTTTTGATCACAGGTGTTAAATAAGAATTGATAATCGTGGCAATGACACTGATTTGGATGACATGTTGTTGATCTTTATTTTTATTTGCTATTTCGTTTACACCTTGTTCTAATATAGAAAGACTTTGATTAACATATTTTAAAAATGTTTTACCTTCATCACTTAAAACAACATTTCTGCCTTTTTTAACAAATAAAACACAATTAATTTCTTTTTCTAATTCTTTAATTGCGTGAGTTAAACTGGGTTGAGAAATATAAAGTTCTTGACTTGCTTTTGTATAATGCTGGTATTTAGCTAAAGTTTGAAAATAATATAATTGATTAATATTCATATTGATCACCACACATTATCATAATATAATCTATAGAATTTTTCTATACATTGAATAAAAATAATATATTGGAAAATACAGGAAAACCTCGTTATATTTAATGTGAAATGTTTAACAAGGAGAGGAATGTTATGTACAAAGAAATGTTTAAACCGATTCAAATCGGTCCTATGAAAGTCAATAATCGTTTTGTTGTGCCACCTATGTCTAATAACTTTGCGATAGCCAGTGGTGAATTAAGTGATCGTTCTTTAGCTTACTATCGAGAAAGAGCAAAAGGTGGATTTGGGTTGATTACTGTAGAAGCTACAGTTATTGATCCTACTGCTAAAGGTGGTCCTAGAAAACACTGTTTATTTGATGATCAACAAATTCCAGCACTAAAGAAAGTAGCAGATGCTTGTCATCAATATGGATCAAAATTGATGGTTCAATTACAACAAGCAGGTCCTGAGGGAAGTGCTAAAGCAGCAGGGCATCCTTTAAAATCAGCATCCCGTATTCAAGCATCATTTAATAAAGATATTCCTTTAGAAATGACCAATGAACAAATTTATGAATTAGTAGAATTATATGGCGATGCCGCTTTAAGAGCAATGAAAGCAGGTGTTGATGCTGTTGAAATTCATATGGCTCATGGTTATCTTGTATCAAGTTTTATTTCTCCACAAACAAATAAAAGAGTCGATGAATTTGGTGGATGTTTCTATAATCGTATGCGTTTACCAAGATTAATTATTGAAAACATTCGCCGTAAAGTTGGTCATAATATAGCTGTTCTAGCAAGAATTAATAGTTGTGATGAAACACCTGGAGGATTAACAGTTGAAGATTCAATGATGGTTGCTAGCTACTTGGAATCATTAGGAATTGACGCTATTGATGTTTCTCGTAGTATTCATTTAAAAGATGAATATATGTGGGCGCCAACTGTTGTTCATCAAGGATTTAATTTAGATCATGTAAAGAAAATTAAAGATGTTGTTAGTGTTCCAGTTATTACTGTAGGTCGTTATAATGATCCATTTTTACCTTCATTAGTTGTAAAAAAAGGTTATGCAGACATGGTCGCATTAGGAAGACAATCTATTGCTGATCCTCATTTTCCAAATAAAGCAGCTGCCAATGCTTTTGATGAAATTACACCATGTATTGCCTGCCTTCAAGGTTGTGTTGGAAATATGTTTAAAGGTAATCCAATTGAATGTCTAGTTAATCCATTTGTTGGATATGAAGAACATCTAGATGAAAAATGTAAAGAAGTTAAAAAAGTGATGGTTGTAGGTGGGGGTGTTGCAGGTTTATTCGCTGCTTACAATCTAGCTAAAAAAGGACATCAAGTTTCTTTATATGAAAAAAGTACAGTTCTTGGTGGACAAATGCGTTTAGCTGCTGTGCCACCAGGTAAAGGTGATATTACGCAAATGGTACGTAATTATATTGCTTTATGTTACAAATATCATGTTGATTTACATGTTGGTCAAGCAGTAGATGAAGGCATGATTAAAGAAATGAATCCAGATGTCTTAATTCTAGCAACAGGGGCAACGCCTTTAGTCCCACCAATTACAGGGGTTGATCATTGTTTACATGCTATTGATGTATTAGATGGTCAAAGTCAATGTGGTAAAAAGACATTAGTTATCGGTGGTGGTTTAGTTGGTTGTGAAACAGCTGATTATTTAGCTAATCGTGGTTATGATGTTACATTAATTGAAGCTAAAGATGATATTGCTGGTGATATTGTTAGTGAACATCGCATCTTCTTAATGGAAAGCTTTAAAGAAAATCATGTTAAAGTCTATACCCAAAGTCCAGTACAATCTATTAGTGAAAATAGTGTAGAAATTGAACATAATGGGTGTCTAGAAACATTTTCTGGATTTGATAGTATCGTTTTAGCTTTAGGTTCAAAAGCAAACCAACCATTTAAAGAAAATCTTGTTAAAGAACAATATGTTATTGGTGATGCTATTAAAGCAAGAAGAGCTATTGATGCTTTAAGAGAAGCAAGAGAAGTGATTATTAAAATCTAAAACTGGGGTATCCCAGTTTTTTTGTATTATAAATGATGATTATTTTGATATTTTCATTGTTTATTAGAGTTGAATATGCTATATTGTATACAAGTTAGATAGAGGCGCAGGTTGTTAAAAATTCTTTGTTATACGATGCAACGAGATAAAGAGGGCGGAACGCTTGCCGAAGGGTTCATTATTTGCATATGATGAATTCCTGGGTAATTAGGGAATACCTAATTAACTGTCATTACTTAAGTAATGTTGGGCTATCATTGTTAGAATCTCAAATAGATGTTGCAATGATAACCATTGCAACATTTTTTATAAAAAAGTATATATAGTTATTGAAAAAAAGAATATAATAGGGAAGAGAGGTAAAGTCATGGAAAATATAGTAGAAGCAAAAAGTTATGAAGATGATATTATTCAATTAAAATTATTAAATGTACCTAAACATCCAAAGATGATAGCAAGAATCTTTAGAATTATTCAGGAACAAGATATTAATATTGATATGATATCACAAGTTATGTTAGAAGATTCAATGCAAATTGAAATTACTTTAGATGCAAAGTTTCAATTAAAATTAAATGAAGCTATTGTTAATCTAAAAGAAGAATTCACTTCAATTGAAATCTATCAAAAAAGAACATTTGCTAAAGTTGCTGTAGGGGGACCATTAATTGAAACAACACCGGGTGCAGCAGCAAGATGTTTTGAAGTATTAGGAAACAATAACATTCATTTTTATCAAATAACAACAAGTAAACGTACTATTTCATTTGTTATTGATAAAGATTCATTAGATTTAGCTTTAGAAAAATTAAAATTGGAATTTAACTTATAGGAGGAAATTATGGCTATTTTTGAAGGTAGTGCAGTTGCACTTGTACTTCCTATGTTTGATGATGGAAGTATTGATTATGAAGGGTATAAAAGACAAGTTCAAAGAATGATTGATGGAGGTGTTCAAGCTTTATTAGTTAATGGAACAACGGGTGAAACAGCAACCATTCATATTAATGATGAATTTAAATTATTAGATATCACAATGGAACTTGCTAAAGGAACAGGGGTAAAAGTTATTTGTGGCGCTGGTTCTAATGATACACAAACAGCACTAAAGAAAGCACGTTATGCTAAAGAAAAAGGAGCAGACGCTATTTTAGTCGTGACTCCTTATTATAATAAAACAAGTCAAAGAGGATTAATTGCTCATTATACTACTATTGCTGATGCAGTTGATATTCCTATGATTTTATATAATGTTCCAGGAAGAACAGGATTAAATATTCAAGTAGATACAGTTGTAGAATTAGCTAAACATAAAAATATCGTTGCTATGAAAGATGCGACAGATAATATTGCTTATGCAATGGAAATCTTAAATAAAACACAAGATTTAGATTTTGATTTATATTCTGGATGTGATGACAATATCTTGCCATTTATGGCTGCTGGAGGGAAAGGCGTTATTTCAGTAACTTCAAACTTATATCCTCGTCAAGTTGAAAAATTAACACAACTTATCTTAAATGGTAATTTAAAAGAAGCTCAAAAATTAGCTTATGCTTTAGATCCTGTATCACGTTATTTATTTATTGATGTTAATCCAATTATGCCAAAAGCTGCATTAGCTAAAATGGGTATTTGTAGTGAACAAGTACGTTTACCATTGCTTCCTACTACTCAAGAAAATAAACAAAAATTATTTGATGCAATGGATGCATTTGAAAAATTGGGGTACTAAGATGAAAGTTATATTATATGGATATGGATTAATGGGAAAAAAGGTGGCTCATAAGTTAAGAGAAAATCCACAATTTGATTTAATTGGGATTGTTTCTTATGAATTTGATGAAAAAGCACCTGAAAATATGTACAACAGTTTAAAAGAGGTTGAAGATCAAGCAGATGTGATTATTGACTTTTCACATCCTAATAATTTAGATGATATTTTAACTTATGCTTTAAAAAATAAATCTAAATTAGTTATCGCTACAACAGGATATAGCCAAGAACAACTCGCTAAGATTGAAGAAGCAAGTCAACAACTTGCTATCTTCCAATCTTACAATACAAGTTTTGGTATTCAAATGGTAACAAAGATTTTAAAACAAGTGGCTAAAGAATTTTATGATAATGGTTATGATATTGAAATTTTAGAAAAACATCATAATCAAAAGATTGATGCACCTAGTGGTACAGCTAAATTACTTTATGAAGTAATGGAAGAAGAAATTAAAGAAACAAAGCCTGTTTATGATCGTAGTTCATTACATGAAAAAAGAAAACATGAACAAATTGGTTTACAAGCTATTCGTGGGGGAACGATTTTTGGTGAACATGATATTATTTTTGCCGGGCTTGATGAAATTATTGAAATTAAACATACAGCTTTATCTAAAGATGTTTTTGTTCAAGGAGCGATTGCTGCTGCTTTAGCGTTAAAAGATAAAGAGAGTGGTTTATTTACGTTAAAAACGTTATATTAGGGGGATATATGGTTTTACAAACACAATTTGCACAAATTAAGAATAATAACTTATACATAGATGATGTGAATGCTTTAGATTTAGTTAAACAGTATGGAACACCATTATATGTTATGTCAGAAGGACATATCAGAAATCAATTCAATACATTAAAAACAAAAATGATTGATAAATATGAAAATGCTTTACCTTTATTTGCTTCTAAATCATTTTCTTGTTTAGCTATTTATAAAATAGCTAAAGAATATGGGATTGGAATTGATTGTGTAAGTGCTGGAGAAATTTCAGTAGCTTTAAAAGCAGGATTTGATCCTAAAAAGATTTATTTCCATGGAAATAATAAATTACCTTCAGAAATTGAATATGCATTAGAAAACGGAGTAGAAAACTTTGTAATCGATAACTTCTATGAAATTAAATTAGTAGAAGAAATCGCATCTAGATTAAATGTTACTGTTAATGGTATTGTTAGAATTACACCGGGTGTTTATGCTGGTGGTCATGACTATATTCGTGTAGGTGCTAAAGATACTAAATTTGGTTTTTCAAGCCATGATAACACTTATTTAAAAGCAATAAAAAAAGTCATTGATGCACCACATATTAACTTTGATGGTATTCATTGCCATGTAGGTAGTCAAATTGAAGATATTCAAGCTTATATTTTAGCGATGAATAAATTCGTTGATATTGCTTATGAAATTTATGATATTTTTGGTATTGTCATCAATAAATTAAATGCTGGTGGGGGATTTGGTATTCAATATACAAGTGCTGATAAACCACTAGAATTTGATTATGTTGTGAGTACGATTATGGATATTATTTATAAAGGCTTCGATGCTAGAAATTTAAAGAGACCAATGGTATTAGTAGAACCAGGTCGTTATTGTGTAGGTAATGCAGGAATTACTTTATATACAGTAGGTTCATATAAACATATTAAAGATATTAGAGATTATATTAGTGTAGATGGTGGGATGACAGATAACATTCGTTCATCTTTATATCAAGCTAAATATGACGCTATTATCGCTAATAAAGCAAGTGAACCGGCAGATACTTTAGTAACTGTAGCTGGTAAGAACTGCGAATCAGGAGATATTTTAATTAAAGATATTAAATTACAAGATCCGCAACCGGGAGATATTTTAGCAATGTTTTCAACAGGAGCTTATCATTATTCAATGTCTTCTAACTATAATCAATTACCTAAGCCAGCCGTGGTCTTTACTTATCAAGGAAAATCAAGAGAAGTTATTAGAAGACAGACTTTTGATGATTTAATTGCATATGATGTAGAATAGAGTATTCAATACTCTATTTTTTTATATTCATGAAAAGTTAATAATAAGTGAGTATAATGACTCTAAATAAGGGTAAGGAGAAATTGAATGTTACAAGTAAAAAATATTTATAAGGAGTATAAGACTGGTAATTTAGTACAAGTTGCTTTAAATAATGTCAGTTTAAATTTGCGAGATAATGAGTTTGTTGCGATATTAGGACCCAGTGGTTCAGGTAAAACAACGTTATTAAATATTATCGGTGGTCTAGATCGTTATGATCGAGGAGATTTGGTTATTAATGGAATTTCGACTAAACAATATAAAGACCGAGATTGGGATTCTTATCGTAATCATACGATTGGTTTTGTTTTTCAAAGTTATAACCTCATTCCCCATCAAACAGTTTTAGCTAATGTTGAATTAGCACTGACAATATCTGGTATTTCCAAAAGTGAACGGAAAAAAAGAGCATTAGAAGCATTAAAAAAAGTAGGTTTAGAAAATCAGGGTCATAAAAAACCAAATCAAATGTCAGGGGGACAAATGCAAAGGGTAGCCATTGCCAGAGCATTAGTTAATGATCCTGATATTTTATTGGCTGATGAACCAACTGGTGCTTTAGATAGTGATACTAGTATTCAAGTCATGGATTTACTAAAAGAAGTGGCTAAAGATCGTTTAGTTGTGATGGTAACGCATAATCCCAAACTAGCAAAAGATTATGCAACAAGAATTGTTGAATTAAAAGATGGGGTTATTTGTAGTGATTCACATCCTTATGATGTAGACAAAAAGCATCTTGTACCTCCTCGTCATCGTACAATGGGGAAAGCCTCAATGAACTTTTTAACTTCTTTGTCTTTAAGTTTTAATAACTTAAAGACAAAGAAAGCAAGGACATTATTAACTTCATTTGCTGGATCAATTGGTATTATTGGCATTGCTTTAATTCTTTCGTTATCAACGGGAGTGAATCAATATGTCAAATCAATAGAAGAAGAGACATTATCAGAATATCCATTACAAATACAAAATACCGGTTTTGATATGTCTTCTATGTTGAGTAATGGTCAAAGTGATAGTCAAAAAAAGAAAGATAAATCAAAAATATATGTTTCTTCTATGGTAACTGGCATGTTATCTACAATAGGATCTAATGATTTAAAATCATTAAAAAGTTATTTAGATAAAAATCCAGATCATATCAATCAATATACGAATTCTATTGAATATACGTATAACGCTATACCACAAATTTATAGCTATAATAGTCAACAAGTTAGACAAGTTCATCCAGATCAATCATTTAAATCAATTGGTTTAGGTTCTTCAACAAGTTCTAATTCAATGATGTCATCTATGATGTCTACTGATGTTTTTTATCAAATGCCAAATCAATCAAGTCTTTACGAAAATCAATATGATATTAAGGCAGGAAACTGGCCTAAAAAATATAATGAATGTGTTCTTGTTTTAAATAGTAATGGTTCTATGAGTGATTTTATGCTTTATACTTTAGGACTAAGAGATTTTAGTGAATTAGATTCAATGATTGAAAAATTCTCTAAAGAAGAAAAAATAGATGAAGTAAAAATTAAAGATACGTATGCCTATAAAGATATGTTAAATAAACAATTTAAACTTGTTAATGCAAGTGATTATTATCAATACGATGATCAATATCAAGTTTATAAAAATAAAAAAGACGATCAGGCTTATATGCAATCTCTAGTTGAAAATGGTGAAGATATCAAGATTGTTGGTGTAGTGCAACCTAAAGATGATACAAGTGCAACAATGTTAAAACCGGGTATTGCTTATCCGGCAACCCTTACTCGTCATGTTATCAATCTAGCTAATCAAAGTGAAATTGTTAAAAAACAACTTGCTCATCCTGATATTGATGTATTTACAAATAAAAGCTTTGACTATCAGCAAAAGAATAACTTTGATATGAATTCTTTAATTAAAGTTGATCAATCAAAGATACAGGAAGCCTTTAAAATAGATCAAAGTAAATTGTCATTTGATACAAAAAGCATAGATTTAAGTCAAATAGATACATCTCAGTTACCTGCTATTGATATCAATCAAATGATGTCTAAAGTTAAATTTAATGTGTCAAAGGAACAAACTGATCACATTGTTAAAGTGATAACTGAGGACTTTCAAAAGTATTTAGTAGAAAATAATTATCAAGATCCTACTAAAATGGAAATCTATTTTAATGCCTACTTACAGACATCAAGAGCTCAAACATTGATTCAAAATGAAATGACAAAATTGATACAAGAAAGTGGTCTTGCAGAACAGTTTCAAAATGAACTATCCAAAGAAATGTCAACCATGATGTCTCAATACAGTAAGGTACTTGAACAAACCATTCAAGCACAACTGACAAAACAAATGGGTCATCTTGCTAGTCAGTTTCCTAAAGCCATAAGTGTAGATGAAAAGAAACTAGCACAAGCATTTCAAATGAATATGTCCCAAGATGAATTATCAGAACTTATTGTTTCTATGATGCAAACTGAAACAACATCTTATGATAGTAATTTAACTCATTTGGGATATGCAAATTATGATAAACCAAGTGCAATTAATCTCTATCCTAAAGATTTTGAAACAAAACAAAAAGTAAAAGATATCTTAGAAAAATATAATGAAAAGATGAAAAAAGTGGATGAAGATAAAGTCATTACTTACACTGACTATGTAGGGACAATCATGTCATCCGTTACTGATATTATTAATGTTATTAGTTATGTACTGATAGCCTTTGTAGCCATTTCATTAGTTGTTTCTTCAATTATGATAGGAGTTATTACTTATATTAGTGTATTAGAACGTAAAAAAGAAATCGGTATTTTGCGTGCTATGGGTGCGTCTAAAGGCAATATCTCGCAAGTCTTTAATGCAGAAACATTTATTATTGGGTTATTATCGGGATTATTAGGTATTGGTATTACACTGATTTTATTGGTACCTGGTAATATGTTGATTCATAGTATTGCTGATAATAACAGTGTTAATGCAGTTTTACCAATTGGTGGAGCTATCATCTTAATTGCATTAAGTGTATGTTTAACATTGCTTGGAGGATTGATTCCAGCAAGAAAAGCTTCACATGAAGATCCGGTTAAAGCATTAAGAACAGAATAAAAGGATTAAGGGTAAAATACTTTAGCATTAGATTTTATACTCATTGAGGTTAAGTTTATTGACTGTTTGTTATTATTTGTAAGATTTCAAATAGTTAATAATCAAAAATAAAAACCAGGATTGTGAAGTGAACCGAAAAAGTTGGACAACTTAGGAGGTTCAGTATAATTGCTATCCTGGTTTTTTGTTAGTTACAATTATTGATATGAGAAGATTGACTTGCCATTTTTAACACAATTTAATTTTCCATTATAAATAGTGACCATATAATTTTCTCTTGCAAAATTCAAGGCTTCTATTTTTCCTTTGTCATTATAAAAAATATTAATTGCAAACCCGTTTTCTTTGCTGGGAGAGTATTCATTAAGTGATTTACCATTTAGACAATCCGATAATTTTTTATACCTATAAACAGCAGAATCTTTATGATCACTTTGTAAAAAATGTAATACATTTTTTACAATCTCTTTATCAATAAATGATGCGCCATTGTAGCTATTGCTAAGATATTTACTGGGATTTGCTTGCCCGTAACTCATCAAGGAATCAGATACTCTTGCCACTTTATCATCATTAGTCTTGGAATGAGGGAAGTCTGCAGGTAATCTATATTTAAATTTAAAGGCTGCTTTATTTTCAAACTCTTCTTTATCTATTGCATAGCATTTTGTAGCAGCAACCTGTGCTGCTTCATAAATACCATGGGCTTCTTGTATAATACTTGCTTTTTTAGCTTCATCTACATATCCTGTTACTGATGGTATAGCAATCGCAGCTAAAATTGAAAGAATGACAAGGACTACTATTATTTCAACGATGGTAAACCCATTTTTATTTCTTATATTCACCATTTTTTCTCCTAATATTCATTTAAGTGATGTTGTATCTTTAATAAAGATTTTATTATATAATATTTTTTTTAGCAACAATTAAAAATGTTCTTTGATGAAATTTATCATCATTTTCTTTAAATTCGGGAGAATAATATCTGTTTCTATCTTTTCTAAGAACATCGAATCCATTTTTATCTATCAATCGTACAAGATATTCAATACCGTGCACATTGATATTATATTCAGTCGAAAGCATGTTTAATGTGTATCCCATTTTTCTTTTATTGTAAATTTCAAATTTTTGTTCGTTTGTAAGTTTAGCCATAATAAAAAGTGAACCTCCTAAGTTGTCCAACTTTTTCGGTTCACTTCATCTTTCCTGGATTATTTTAGTTCTAAATTTTGTTTACCTTTAATTTTATTATGTATATCTTGCATTTCTTGATCAAGTTCAGTAATACTTTCAGCACATTCTAATAAGCGTTTTCTAATATCACTAGGGACTTCTTCTTCATTTTTGTATCTGATTTGATGTTCTAATGAGGCCCAAAAGTCCATTGCAATTGTTCTAATCTGAATTTCTACTGGTACCATTTGTGTTTCTTGTGCTAAAAAAACAGGAACTTCTACAACAAGATGTAAACTACGATAGCCATTTTCTTTAGGATGTTTAATATAATCTTTGATCCTAATTAATGTAATATCATCTTGGCTTGTTAGTAAATCGGCAATACGATAAATATCTTTAACATAATTACAAATCACTCTTATACCCGCAATATCATAAATATGATCGGTAATGGAATCTAAATTTAAAGGTAAGTTTTTTCTTTCTAATTTATCAAAAATACTATGAGGAGATTTAAGTCGCCATTCCATATGATGAATTGGATTATGTGCATAACGAATATGAAATTCATCATCTAATATTTCAAGTTTTGTTTTAATTTCTTTAATACCCGCACTATAAATTTGTTCTACTGATTTAAATTCTTCAAAAAACTTAAAATCCTCTTTAACCACAAGAATGTTACTTGCATCACTCTTGATTTCTTTTTGCATAATTGGATTACTCATTTAAAAATATCCTCCTTATGTATAATTATAATATAAGTGGTCATAATGAACTAGAGGTGAACTTATGAAGAAATTTATTTTAATCTTACTAATATGTATGAATTTAACGAATATTCAAGCAGTAGAACAACAACCAGAATATAAAATTATCGCAAATAGTAATCAACAAGATGATTTAGATCAAATGTATAATATAAAAAATAAATTACTAAGAGATTATCGTAATTGGGCAAGAGGTGTTAATCAAGTGGATCAAGTTCTTATTGATCATTGTCATCAATATGATGCCACATATAAAGAAGGACTTTATCTTATTGTACTAGGTAAAGGAAAGGGAAAATCCATTCAAGGACCTTTAAAAGTCAGTTATTGTATAAGTAGTAAAGACATAAAAAAGAAATCCATCATTCAATCGTTATTTTCATCAAAATAACGATTTTTAATTATTGATTATTTTTTTATGAGTATGAACATACTATTATAAAGAAAGAGGTGGATACCTGGTGTTAACACAATTCGATGAACAAGCACAAAAAGCGATTGTTGTATCAGAAAGTATTGCTTTTGACATGGGACATAGTCATGTAGGAAGTGAGCATTTGTTATTATCTATGCTTAAAATGCCAGAATGTAAATTAAAAGATTTATTAAATGTTCAAAAAATTGATGATCAAAAGATAGAAGAAGATATTAAAAGGTTGTTTGGAATTAAAGATAATGAGCCTTTTTATATGGAATATAGTGATGCTGTTAAAGAAATATTACAAAAAAGTATTTCTTTAATAAAAGAAAAAGGAAAAAATAAAGTGACACTTTCATGTTTGTCTCTGGCTTTACTTCAAACAAAAGAATGTGTAGCTTATGAGTTATTAAAGAAATATCATGTAGAAATAGATGAACTGATTGTATCATTAAATGAAAATAGCGAATTAGAAACAAAACTAGATCAAATATCCATGCTTGTTAATTTAAATCAAAAAGTAAAAAAATTAAATTATCAAATCATTGGCAGAGAAAAAGAAATCAATCAACTCTGTACAATTCTATCAAAAAAAGAAAAAAATAATGTTTTAATTGTAGGTGAAGCGGGTGTAGGTAAATCAGCATTAGTAGAAAAATTAGCACAAAAAATAAATCAAAAAGAAGTACCAGATACCCTTAAACATAAACTTATCTATGAATTATCATTATCATCTTTGGTAGCAGGAACAAAATATCGTGGAGAATTTGAAGAAAAATTAAAGAAAGTTATTGATAAAGTTAAAGATACAGAACAAGTGATTATTTTTATTGATGAAATTCATAATATTATTGGTGCTGGCGGGGCAGAAGGAGCGATTGATGCTTCTAATATTTTAAAGCCTTATCTAGCTAGAGATGAAATCACAGTTATTGGGGCAACAACATTAGATGAATATTATCGACATTTTGAACATGATCAAGCGATGAATAGACGTTTTTCTTTAATTACGATTAAAGAAAATACGAAAGAAGAAACAAAAGATATCTTGTTAGGTATTAAGTCTTATTATGAAAAGTATCATCATCTTACCATTACACCAGAGATATTAGATTATTTAGTGAATCAAGTAGATTTATATATTAAAAATCGGACTTATCCTGATAAGGCTATTGATATTCTTGATTTATCTTGCGTAAAAGCTAAATTTAATCATTTAAGTCAACTTAATCAAGAATGTATTAATCAAGTGATTGAAGATTATGCATCCATCAAAATGGATGAATCAATTGATTATCATCATTTACAACAACAATTAAATCAAAAAATTATTGGTCAAGAAAAAGCCATTTCAAAGATTGTTAAACAATTAAAAATAAAGAAAGAATCTCATCAACCCCAAGCTGTCTTTTTATTCAGTGGCAGCAGTGGTGTAGGAAAAAGTGAAACAGCAAAACAATTGGCCAAAATACTAGATCGACATTTGATTCGTTTAGATATGTCCCAATACAAAGAAATCAGTAGTCTACAAAAGATTATCGGTGCACCACCTGGATATGTAGGTTATGAAAGACCTAGTCTTTTACTACCACAATTACAAAGTTATCCTAAATCAATATTACTTTTAGATGAAATAGAAAAGGCACATCCAGATATTTTACAATTATTCTTGCAAGTCTTTGATGAAGGATATTTAGAAGATAACCAAAAAAGAAAAGTCTATTTTAATCAGACGATGATTATTATGACAACATATCAAAATAATGACATCATGATGGGATTTAAAAAACAACATCATCAAAAAGTAAACCCTATTTTTACTCATGAATTTATCAATAGAATTGATGAAATTGTACCTTTCCAATTACTTAGTGATGAGACATTAAGTCAAATAGTCAAAAAAGAATATGCATTAGATCAAAAACAAATCAATGAATTATTAAAAGATTATTCTATTTACCAAGGTGCAAGACAAATTCTTAAACAGGCAAAAAAATTAATTCATCAACATAGTTAAAAGAAAGATGCGTCTTTCTTTTTTTAGATTTAGATATTGATATTTTTAGGGTTAATTAGAAGATATAGTGATATTTTATGACAAATTTATTTATATAATTGAAGTTGTGGGAGGAAGAAATATGAATAAATATCGTCAATATATTTTATTACTAGGTCATTTATGTTCAGACATTAATCAAAGTATCTTATCATCCATGATACCATTTTTAATTGCAAGTTATCATTATAATTATACAACTGCTACATTGTTAGTAACGGTATCTAATGTGTGCGGGTCGTTAGTCCAACCTTTTATAGGAATGTACATCGATCGGAAAAATAATCCTATGATGATGGCTTTGGGAGTCATTATGGCATCAGGAGGAATGGCACTAACTGGATGGACTTCAAATTTTTATTTATTATGTGTTGAAGTGATGATAAGTGGCATTGGGGTAGCTTTGTTTCATCCTCAAGCAGCGAAGTTAGTTGATGTTTCATCATCTCATAATAAAAAAGGAAAAGGTATGAGTATTTTCTCGTTTGGAGGAAAGATTGGTTTTACTTTAGGTCCGGTATTTACTGCTTTTTTAATTCAAACATGGGGTATGAAAGGAACAATTTTCTTTTTGATTCCAGCAGGGGTATTTACAATTGTGTGTGCAAAATTTAATCATACATTTCATTGTCATGAAGAAATAAAAGAAGTACCGGTAGAAAATATAAATCAAAAGGATAACTGGGGAGGATTTATCCGGTTATGTGTCGTTGTTTTTTCAAGATCCATTCTCACTAATGGTTTATCAACATTTTTATCCTTATATTTTATTCAAAACTTCTTATTAACGAAATCCAAAGCCAGTTTATTATTAAGTGTTTACTATGCTGTTGGTTCCATTTCAACTTTATTTGGTGGTAGTCTTGCAGATCATTTTGGTCATCGTAGAATGATTAGAATCAGTTTTCTTATTCTCTTACCAGCTATGATAATATTTAGTTCTACTCATCACATTGCTTTAGCTTTATATATGTTAGTATTGATGTCATGTGGCGAAAGTTTTTCCTATAGTCCAATGGTTGTCATGGGGCAAAAGTATTTACCCCATCACACAGGTTTTGCATCAGGAGTGACATTGGGTTTGGCAGTAAGTGTAGGGGCTGTTTTATGCCCACTACTAGGCTATGTATGTGATAGTTATAGTTTAACTGCAACATTCTATATAATGAGTGGTACTGCTGGAATAGCTTTATTAGGTTCTATGTTGTTACCGGAAATAAAATGAAGGTGTTAAAACTTATACATGAATATCTAAAGACTATATAAAAATATATGGTCCTTTTTGTATGTAATAAGCTATAATAAATGCAAGGAGGTTGCTTATGAATTATAGTGTTATTATTCTTTGTGCTGGAAGGGGAAGCAGAACAGGATTAAAATATAATAAAATATTTCATTTATTAGAAGGGAAAACAGTTTATCAAAGAAGTCTTGAACTTTTTTTAAATGATCAAAGATGTAAACAAATAATTGTTGTAACAAAAAAGAAAGAGCAAGCAGATTTAGAAAAATTAGTTCAATCAAGTAAGATTGAATATGTATATGGAGGACAAGAAAGACAAGATAGTGTTTATAATGGTTTACAAAAAGTCAATCAAGATCATGTTTTTATTCATGATGGTGCTAGACCTTATTTAACATTAGAATGTATTGAAAATTTATTAATTGCTTTAAAAGATTATCGTGCAGCATTACTCATGGTACCATGTAAAGATACGATTAAAGAGGTTAAAGAGGGTGTGGTTGTCAAAACATTAAAAAGAGACTTATTAATGCAGGCACAGACACCTCAAGTCTTTGTTACAAAATATATTAAGGATGCATATCAAAAAGCAAAAGATGAAGGTTATATGGCTACAGATGATGCCCAACTGTTTGAAAAATATGAAAACGGGGATATTAAGGCTGTCATGGGAGATTATCATAATATTAAGATTACAACGAAGGAGGATTTATAATGACAAGAGGACGGCATGCTAAAAAGCAATATTCTAAAATGATTATTTTAATATTCTTCATAATTACAATGATTGTTGGAATAATGTGGCATTTAAGTCCTACAGAAAAATCAGATCAAGCTACAAACTATAAAATAATAGAAGGACAAATAGCGGGAACAGGAGATCAAGTTGTTTTATTAAGACAAGAGAATAATCAAACTTATTTATTATCATTAGCTAATACTTCTATGGAAGGTGATGATTTATTAGTCGGTAATCATATTAAGATTTCTTATACTGGAAAGTTAAATAAACAATATCAAGATATTCAAGATGTAAAAGTCTATAAAGCTTCTATTAGTGCTAATCAAATTAGAAATGGTGGTAAAGCTAATACAGATAAAACAATTCCTATCGAATATTTATCTTCTTTAGTAGAAAACATGAGTGAAGAAGATAAAGTAGATCAATTATTAATTGGTTATCAATGTCATCAAGAGGTCATTGATAATCATAAATTAGGGGGATTGGTTCTTTCATCAAAAGATCTTAAAGACTTACCTAAAACTGATATTGCAAAACAAATAGATAACTATCAAAATAATACAAATTTGAGTATGTTTATTACTTTAGATGATGAAAGTATTTTAAAAGAGTATGTTCAAGATGGTGTTTTTGATTCCATTAGTCAAGTCTATAATGAAAAAGGAATAGATGGTTTAAAAGAACAATTAGAAAACAAGATTTCTATTTATAAGGAAGTAGGAATGAATTTATCTTTCACTCCTAATGGAAACGATGGACAAGATGAGGATAGTTTAAATCAAGATAGAAATATCACAAATGATTATGTATCACAGGTTATTCAAACAATACATAAAAATGATTTAGGATGTTGTTATCGAAATTATCCAAGTTATGGTACAAAAAACGATTATTCTAGTGAACTTATTCATGATAGCCGTTCATTAGAAGATTTAAAAAATAATGAATATCAAACTATTCAAACGGCAATCAATCAAGGTCAAGACATGATTCTAACAACTAATCAAATTATTGATGCTTTAGATAATCAAAATCCAATCTCTTTATCAAAAAGTTCTCTTCAAAACCTAAGACAGTCTTTTCATTATAATGGACTTATTGTGAGTGATTTAACAAATGAAGCTATTAAAAATACTGAAGATTATATATTAAAGTCCATTCAAGCAGGAAATGATATGATAATAAGTGATGATGTTGAAACAGCAAGACAAACAATCATTGATCATATTCATGCAAATGAAATCAGTATGAATCAAATTGATTTATCTGTTTTAAGAGTATTAGCCTATAAATATCAATTAGGAATAATAAGTTAATTTTATTGATAAAATCATTGAAATTTAAATTTGTCAATGATATAATGTTCCAGCATGTAAAAATATTATTTACTGCCTGCTTATTTATAATAATAAGCCGATAGACCATAGGAGGTAAAAGAAATGAACAAGTATGAAATTATGTTTATTGTTAAACCTGATGTTGAAGAAGAAGCAAGAAATCAATTAATTGAAAACTTCAAATCAATCTTAACAGCTAACGGTGGAACAGTTGACAACGTTAACGAAATGGGATTACGTGAATTAGCTTACGAAATCAAAGATTACAAAAAAGGTTACTATGTTGTAGTTGATACAACTTGTGCACCTGCTGAAATCGCAGAATTCGAACGTTTATCAAGAATTAATGCATCAATCTTACGTCATTTAACTCTTCGTAAATAATTAAAGGAGGCAGATTAAATGATTAATAGAGTCGTTATGGTAGGAAGAATGACTCGTGATCCAGAACTTAGAAGAACTGGAAGCGGGGCAGCAGTGACAAGTTTTACACTTGCTTTAAACCGTAACTATAATTCTGCTGACGGACAACAAGCAGATTACATACCATGTGTGGTATGGAATAAAGTTGCTGAAAATGTTGAACGTTATTGTTCAAAAGGATCATTAGTTGGAGTTGAAGGAAGACTTCGTTCAAGATCTTATGATAACGCTCAAGGACAAAGAGTATTTGTTGTTGAAGTTGTTTGCGATTCTGTACAATTCTTAGAAACTAAATCTCAAAGAGAAAGAATGCAAGCACAATCAAGTCAACCTCAAATGCAACAACCACAAATGAACAACCAATTCCAAGATATGCAAACTGTTGAATTAGAAAAACAATTCGATAATACAGACAATACATTTGATATCATGGAAGACGATATTCAATTTTAAGAAAGGAGTTTTTTAAAATGGCTTTTAGAAAACAAAGAATGGGAAGAAGAAAAGTTTGTTACTTCACTAAAAACAAAATTACTTACATTGACTATAAAGATGTTGAATTATTAAAAAGATTCGTTTCAGCTAACGGGAAAATCATTCCTAGACGTGTAACTGGAACAAGCGCTAAATATCAAAGACAATTAGCTACAGCTATTAAAAGAGCTAGACAAATGGCATTATTACCATACGTTGGTGAATAGTCACTTAAAACGCCCATTTTATGGGCGTTTTTTTAATTGTTTTGCCAATTTGGGGACAAAAGTGGGGACAAAATCGTTCCTGCTTTTTTAGTTCGTATAACTTCTTATGAATTTAAACTAATTTGATATATTGGATATGTGACAATTGTGTAGGGAAAGTATATTTTGCCCCAGTTTATTGTATAAATTCATTTATTAATACTCAAAATAAAGATATAAATATGAAAGAGGGAAATGATGAATCAAGCAATACAGAAATTAACTTATGGATTATATGTTTTAACGGTACGTGTTGATGGTAGAGATAATGGTTGTATTATTGATACAGTAGCGCAAGTCTCGTATAAATCTACTCAAATATGCATCAGCAAGTTACACATACATAATGATAGAGAAGACGCTTCAATCTCATATTTTAAATAGGAATAACATCATTAAAAATAACCATTTAACAGAACTTTTTTTTATTTTTTTTAAAAAAGTTCTGTTATCTGTTTAATATGGTATAATATAAAAGGTGATAAATATGAAAAAATTATTTAAAAGAGAAAATTATTTAAAGAAAATAAGAGGCTTTTATGATGATGTAGATATGATAAAAGTCATCACAGGTGTAAGAAGATGTGGTAAGTCTTCATTAATGGAATTAATTAGTGATGAACTTACTTCACGAGGCATCGAGAAAGAAAATATTATATTTATACATTTAGATAAAAGACCATATAAAAGTATTAAAACAAGTGATCAATTAGAAAAGATCATTGATGAGAAAACCCTACGATTAAATGGGATTAAATATCTTTTTATAGATGAAATTCAAAATGTAACAGGATTTGAAGAAGTTATTAATGCATATCGAGAAGAAGGAGAATACTCAATTTTTATTACTGGAAGTAATAGTTATTTGTTATCAGGAGATCTTGCAACAAAATTAACTGGTCGTTATATTGAATTTGAAATGACAACTTTATCATTTGAGGAATATCTTGGAATGAAAAAGTTTTACGAAAAAGAAATATCACTAGATAAAGATGAAGAGTTTATTAATTATATATTAGAAGGTGGATTTCCGTTAACATTAAAGTATGATTCATTTGATGATAAAAGATTATATGTTGATAGTGTTATAGATGAAATATACGAAAAAGATATACGAAAAAATAATAAAATAAGAAAGAAAGAATTGTTTAAAAAAATACAAACATATATTATCAACAATTTTGGAGCAACAACTTCCGTAGAATCAATTTGTAAATATTTGAAGAAAAAGGGAGATAATGTATCAAAAAATACGGTATATAACTATTTAAATATATTAGAAAGTGCAAAAATTATCTCAAAATGTGAACGATTTGATATGAAAAGCAAACGTTCATTAAGCGGTGAAGAAAAATACTATCTGTCAGATTTAAGTTTTTATTTTGCTAAAAACACAGATAATAGAATAAATTATGGACCAGTATTGGAAAATGTAATTTATAATTATTTGAAGTCAAAAGGGTACAAAATAAGTATAGGGAAAATTGGGAAATTTGAGGTTGATTTTATAATACGAAATAATATGAACGATTATGCGTATATTCAAGTTGCTAGAACGATAGATAATGATAACTATGATGAAAACGGAAAGAATATTACAGAGGAAAGAGAATATAGATCTTTGGAAAATATATCTGATGGTTATAGTAAATATCTTTTAACTATGGATAAATTATTACAAAAACGAAGTGGAATTAAGCATTTGAACATCTTGGATATGATGATTAATAATGAAGAATTACTCTAATAAATACGAACTTAAAAAATAATGAGGATGGCTTATGCCAATCACATTTCACATAGAGTAATTTTACAGATATTGTATAACACTCATAGATATGAGAAAACTTGAATCTATGAGTGTTTTTTTGTATAAATTCATTCATCGTTACTCAAAATAAAGATATGAACATGAAAGAGGTAAATGATGAATCAAGCAATACAGAAACTAACTTATGGATTATATGTTTTAACGACACATGAGGATGGTAGAGATAATGGTTGTATTATTGATACAGCCATGCAAGTCTCCTCTATACCCAGTCAATTATGTATTTGTATAAATAAAGTGAGTTATACATACAAAATGATTGAAAAAACATGTCGATTTAATATCTCGGTCTTAAGTAAAGATAGCAGTATAGAACTCATTAAGCATTTTGGTTATCAAAGTGGTAAAGAAGTTGATAAATTTAAAGATTTTACATCTTGTAAAAGAGCCAATAATGGAATTTATTATATAACTCAAGGAACAAATGCTTATATTAGTGTAAAAGTAAAACAAAAGATAGAATTAGGAAGTCATGTGATGTTTATTGGTGAAATAGAAGAGATGGAAGTTATAAATGAAAAACCATCTTTAATATATGAAGAATATTTAAAGAGTATGAAATCTCATTTAGAAAAAGAGGATCAACAAGAATCAATGAATCAATATCAAGGAACCCAAACAGAAAAGAATTTAAAAACAGCCTTTCAAGGAGAATCACAAGCAAGAAATAAGTATACTTATTTTGCTTCTGTCGCTAAAAAAGAAGGCTATGAACAAATTGCTGCTATCTTTTTAAAGACAGCAGATAATGAAAAAGAGCATGCTAGAATGTGGTTGAATGAATTAGGTGGTATAGGTGATACCAAAACTAATCTTAAAGAAGCAGCTCATGGTGAAAGTTATGAATGGACAGATATGTATGATGATTTTGCTAAAACAGCATTATCGGAAGGATTTGTTGAATTAGCAAGAAAATTTAAAATGGTGGGTGAAATTGAAAAACAACATGAAGAAAGATATCGAGATTTATTAAAGAATATTGAAACAGCAGAAGTCTTTGCTAGAAGTGAAATAAAAATATGGGAATGTAGAAATTGTGGTCATCTTGTTATATCGAATAAAGCACCTGAAATTTGTCCGGTATGTTCATTTCCTCAAGGATATTTTGAAATAAAAGAGAATAATTATTAATGATTTAATTGATGGCAATATCCTGTAGTTATGTATTTTTATTTAGAATGAATACCTAGTAGTAATGAACAAAGGAACCTTATTTCTAGATTATCTAGAAATAAGGTTCTTTTTAGGTGACAAACTATACTTAAATTTCTATATAATTAAATTAATCGTGGTGTCACCGTTATTTTTTGTCACTTTACAGTGTCAAGAAAATGGGATGTAAAGATATGTACTTTTAGGTATATTATAAGTGCAGCCGGTTGAAGTACTAGAGAAATGGAGAATCATATGGAAGATAAAATTATAAATCTTGAATGTATTCATTTGGATCTTAGTGTTACAAGTAAAGAAGAATTATTAGAACGTTTATCAAAAGAAGCAGTACAAGTTGGTGCAGGAGATTCATCTGAAAGTATATTAGAAGATTTATGGAATAGGGAAAAAGAATTACCTACTGCTGTAGGAAAAGGAATTGCTATTCCACATTGTAGAAGTAAATCAATTAAATCTTCTAAATTATTATTCTATCGTTTAAAACAAGATATTGATTGGGATGTTAATGAAAAAATCAACTTAGTATTTGCAATTCTCACACCTGATAGTGGAAATAATCAACATTTAGTTTTACTATCTAAATTATCAAGACATTTATTAAGAAAAGACTTTTTAGAAATGTTAAAAAATAGTTCAAAAGAAGAAATTATTAATAAAATAAAAGAAATCATAGGAGAGTAAAAATGAAGAAAATTGTTGCAATATGTGCATGCCCAATGGGTATTGCACACACATATATGGCTGCTGATGCTATTGAAGAAGCAGCTAATGAATTAGGATATCAAGTTAAAGTTGAAACACAAGGTGCTTCAGGAATTGAAGATAAATTAAGTCCAAAAGATATTAAAGAAGCAGATTTAATCATGATTGCAAGTGCTGTAAAAATCAGTCAAAGTAATCGATTAGAAGGATATGAAGATAAAATTGTAAAAGTAGAATTAAAACAAGCGATTAATAATAGTTTAAATATTATTAAAGAACATATTTAAAGGGGAAAAGAATCATGGAAGAAAAACAATCAGTTTGGAAAGAATTCCAAGAGCATTTAATGACAGGAATTTCATATATGATTCCAGTTATCGTACCAGCAGGTATTATCATGGGTATTGGTATTATGATTGGACAATTTATTGGCGTGGATGCAAATAGTGCTAAATTATTAACATCTAGTGATCCATTTTTAAAATTTGTAGGTTGGATTACACAAGTTGCCGGTGCAGGAATGATGGGACTTATGTTCCCTGTCTTTGCAGCATTTGTTTCTTATAGCATTTGTGATAAGCCAGGGTTAGCTCCAGGATTTATTGGAGGTTATCTTGCTAAAGAAATGGGTTCTGGATTTTTAGGAGCTATTGCTATTGGAATTTTTGCAGGATATGCTGTAAAATTTTTAAATGAACACATTAAATTTTCACGTACATTTAGACCAGTTAAGAATTTATTTTTAATTCCTGTTGGAGGTACAATCTTAGCTGTACTTGCAAGTTATTTTGTTATTGGTCCGATTGGTAATATTCTAATTTCTGCTATTACAGCATTTATTAAAATGATTGGTGAATTTGGAGCAGTTGCTTTAGGTGCAGTTATCTCAGCTTCAATGGCTTTTGACCTTGGAGGACCAATTAATAAAACAGCATTAGCTATGAGTATGCAACTTAATACAGATGCTGGTGTTAATGCATGGGTTCCAGCTATGATAGGTGCTGTTATTCCTGCTATTGGGGTTGGACTTGCAACAATTATTGATAAAGCGGTATTTAAAAGAGCAGTATTTACAGATCAAATGAAAACTGATGGATTTGCATGCTTCTTATTAGGATTTATGGGAATTTCTGAAGGATGTATTCCTTTCGCTATTAAAGATCCATTATTCATGGTACCATTAAATGTTATTGCTTCAGGAATTGGTGGAGCAATTGCCGTGGCATTAGGAACATCAGCTCAAACAGGCGTTCCTGCCGCTATCTGGGGATGGCCATTAGCACATAATCCATTAGGATGGGTTTTAGCTGTGCTTGTTGGTTCACTTATTGTTTGTGCGGGAACATTATATCGTGCTAAAACATTAAGTAAACAATAATAAAGAAGTTAAGGATGAAAGGAGAAAAATATGTCAAAATTAAATCGTGAAATTCTAAAGATACTTGCAGAAAATAATGAACCTGTTTCAAGCGTAAAGTTAGCTGAATTGTTAGATGTTTCTCCTCGAACTATAAAAAGATACATTAAAAGTATTAATGATCAAGAAGATGTGGTTACATCTACAAAAAATGGTTATTTATTAAAAGCAAGTCCTGCGCAAAAAGAATTACTTGTATTTAATTCAAGCCAGGTTCACGATAACTTAAATCAAGATATATTTTATGAGCTTTTTATCCATGATCATCAAACAATAGATCAAATTAGTGAAAATACATATTACAATCGTAATACTGTAAGTAATGCTTTAAAAACAATCAGAAAAGTATTAAAGAATTATCATCTTGACTTAAAATCAGAAAATAAAAAAGGATTGATTATTCAGGGAAATGAAATTAATATTCGTCAATGTATGGTAGAAAATACCGATATCGATCATTATTTTTATCAGATATACGCTGATTTAGATCAATCATTTATACATCAATGCATTATTAAACAATTAAGAAAAAATAAAATCATCAAAAGAAGTATCGAAATTGACTTACTAGAAAAATATATCAAAGTATCAATCTTGAGAGAACCCATGCTTCCTATAGAAGTAGATTTAGACAATGTTTCTATACATATTAAGACTCTTTCAGCAATCGAACACATGATTGCTGAAATCAATCAACATATGCACTTAGAATTAAAAGAGAATTTAAAATATTATTTAGCTTCAGTCTTAGGGGGACAGGTTTTATCATATAGTGAATATCAGGATTTAGAGAAGATTGTAACAGAAGCGTTAGAACATATTGAAAACAAATATAATGAAGATTTGTTGTCTAATAAAAAATTAGTTAATAATTTATACCAACATATAAAAGATACTTGTCAAAAATTAAGAATTAATATTCATGTTGAAAATCCACTTAAATCGGTCATTAAATCTAAATATTATATGGCATATGAATATGCTACAATCCTTACTGAAAAAATACACCAAGCTTTACATTACAACTTCTCTGATGATGAGATAGCATATATTGCTTTACACTTTGAAGGAAATAATATTAATAAATCAAATATGATGAAAAGAAAAATTCTTATTATATGTGATAATGGAGTAGGAACATCTGTTTTACTAAAAGATAAGTTAGAAAGTCAAATACCTGAACTTGAAGTTGTTGATACACTACCTTACTATATGTTAGAAAATTATTCTCTTGAACATATTGATTTTATTATCTCCACACATGAATATGATGAAATACGTTTAAAAAAAGTTTTTGTAGTCAGCCCAATATTATCTGAAGGAGATATAGAACGTATACATCATTATATGAAAAACACAATAAATATCGCATATTTTAGTCATTTGTTTAATAGAGAACATTTTCAATATTTAAAATGTGAAAATAAAGAACAGGTATTAAATATTTTAACTAAAAGCTTATGTAAAGATAAACTTATAAACCAAGAAACAGCACAAGATATCATTCATCGAGAAGAACATTTTTCTACAGAAATAGGACATTTCACTGCTATTCCACATTGTGTCGTAGACAAACCTTCCTTTATATATTTTATTGTTTTAGAAAATCCTATTATTTGGAAAAATGAAAAAGTTCAAATTATTTTCTTTGGAGGAATTAATCCTAATGAACAAGACGGTAAAAAGATATTTAGTTATATTAACAAACAATTAAGCAATCCTGATACAGTAGATGCTTTACGAAAAGTAAAGACATTTGATGATTTAAAACAAATATTATAGGAGAGAAAAATGCTTACAATTGGTTATATTGGAAATGGGAAAAGTGCCAACAGATACCATATTCCTTATGTCTTAACAAGAAACAATATAAAGATTAAAACAATTTATGATCTTCATATATCTCATGATGTTTGGAAAAAAATAGACGGTGTAAACTATACAGAAAATATAGATGATTTACTTAATGATCCACAAATAGATTTAATTGTAATCTGTACAACACCTAAAACACATTATGAACTTACAAAAACAGTATTAAATGCTGGAAAAAATGTAATGGTTGAAAAACCATTTATGCCAACCTATGAACAAGCTAAAGAAATCTTTGATTTAGCTAAAAGTAAAAATTTATTTGTACAAACTTATCAAAACAGAAGATATGATAGTGACTTTTTAACAGTACAAAAAGTAATTGAAAGTGGCAAATTAGGAGAATTATTTGAAATTGTATTAACGTTTGACTATTGGCGACCTGAAGTGCCGCTTCATTCAACACGTGTTCCTTATTACGATACATTGTATTATGGGCATGTTGTACATACAATGGATCAAATAATTTCATATTTTGGTAAACCAGATAAAGTCAAATATGAACTAAGACATCTATGTGGTGAAGATAAAATGAATGATTATTATGATATTGATATGTATTATGGAAATTTAAAAATATCGTTAAAATCAAGTTATTTTATGAAACATAAAAGACCAAGTTTCTGTGTTTATGGTAAGCAAGGAACATTTATTAAGGAGACACCTGATCGACAAGAAGAACATCTTAAAGAATTTTACATGCCGCGTCATAAAGATTTTGGCGTAGATTTACCTGAACATTATGGTAAATTATATACTGTGGATGAAAATGGAAAAGATGTTATTGAAGTCATCACATCACAAGTAGGTGATTATGGTAGAGTATATGATCATGTTTATGATGTGTTAAAGAATGGTAAAGAAAAAGTGATTACTAATGAACAAACCTTACTTCTTATGAAATTATTAGAAGAAGGTTTAACAAAAGAAGAGGTTATATTATAGGATTGTGATACTAATTGAGTATCACAATCTTTTTAAATGCATGATCTTTTACAAATCCCATAATTGATATATTGATTTCTTATTTTATAGATTATGCATATTTTATTTACAAAAAATAACCAATATTCTTTGTGTTTTGTAAATTCAGTTTGAATTGAATTTACTAATATAGATAAATAAATCCATTCTTTATATGATAAGTCATGAAAGAAAGGAGTAATCAAATGAATCAAGATACAAAAGTATTATTGAATGATGGACATAGAATGCCGATTATTGCTTTAGGTGTTTGGCAAAGTCAGGAAGATACCAAAAAAGCAGTACTTGACGCTTTAAAGGCAGGATATCGACATATAGATACTGCCTTTGTGTATGATAATGAAAGAGCAGTAGGTGAAGCAATAAGGGAAAGTGGTATTCCAAGAAATGAAATATTTGTAACAACAAAATTATGGAATGATGACATTAGAAGTTATAAAATACGAGAGGCTTTAAAAACAAGTTTAGATAATCTAGGATTAGATTATGTTGATCTTTATTTAATTCATTGGCCGGCAGAGGGTTATGTGGAAGCTTATTTAGAAATGGAAAAGTTACAAAAAGAAGGATTAATAAGAAGTATAGGTGTTTCTAACTTTAGAAAATCACATCTTGAAAATCTGTTATCTCAAGTACATATTATTCCTAGTATTAATCAAATAGAAACAAACCCACAAATGGTAGATGAAGAAACTATTCAATTTTGTAAAGAAAATAAAATTGTTGTTGAAGCATGGTCACCACTTGGAAGTGGTGCTTGTTTGAGTATACCTGCTATTCAAATATTAGCCAATAAATATCATAAATCATTAGCACAAGTTATTTTAAGATGGTTATTACAAAAAGGAATTGTTGTATTACCAAAATCAATCCATGAAAATAGGATTATAGAAAATATGAATATATTTGATTTTGAATTAACTCATGAAGAAATGAATCTAATGAATCAACTTAATCAACATAAAAGAACGGGACCAGATCCGGATTGCTTTAATTTTTAGGGGACTTATATGAAAAAATATCAAGGAAGTTATTTAAGTTATTTTTTAATGTATATGTTCTATTATTTATCTATGGCTTTATTTTCTGGACTTATTTCAGTTTATCTAATGGATAAAGGCTATAAAGCAAGTGATGTCAGCCTTGTTGTATCAAGTTCTTTTATCTTATCAATGATAACACAACCTTTTATTGGTAATTTATGTGATCGCTTTGATAAGAAAATAGTAAATGGAATTTTATTATCAATTGCAGGCATATTTGGAGTTATCTTTATTTTTGTTAATCATATCTATATGATTGCCTTTGTTTATAGCCTGGTATTAGCTATTTTAAATGGGGTTAACTCTATTATTGAAAGAATGGCCACAGTATCCAGTCATAAGTATGGTCTTATTCGAATATGGGGAACAATAGGATATGCCAGTGGTTCACAATTAAGTGGACTTATTTATCGTTATATCTCACCTGAAGCAATGTATGTTTTTTTTGTTGTCGGAATGGTATTATGTGCAATTGGGATATTTGGTACTCAAGATGTTAAAGAAATAGAAGAAAAAGGTAAAGAAAAAACATCAATGAAAGATGTTTTTCTAAATAAAAAGTTAATCTTTTATATACTTATTACTTGTATTTTTTATGGTATGACTAATGTTAATAGTATTTATTTACCGGCAATGTATCAACATAATGGGTTAACAATATCTCAGGCTACAACGGTCATATTTGCAGGTAGTATGATGGAATTACCCGTTATCTTATTATCACGTTATTACATGAATAAAATTGGTAATAAACAATTATTAATTTTAACTTTTCTATTATTGATGATTCAATTTATGACCTATGCTTTTATACCTTATGTTATGATTCAAGTTATTGTGACATTCTTGACAAAGTCAGTAGCAACTATGGCTTTTATTATGATTAATATGAAAGTGATCGCTACAATCATTGATAGTCAACATCAAATAAGTGCTTTATCAATTGTTTCTACTTTTAAAAGTTTTAGTTCTATTATATTTCAAGCACTTGCTGGATATTTAATTGATTTATATTCATATCAATTCTTTTATATTTTTCTCTTTGGCTTTGCAGTAATAGGATTAGTTTTATGCATTATTTATAAAATACCTAGTGGTAATGAACATCGTTTATTTGATTAAAAAAGCTTTATTTCTAGATTGTTCTAGAGATAAAGCTTTTTAAAATTCATCTTCTTTTAAAATATCAACAGTAGAAAAACGTCCTGTTTCTATGGCTTTAGAAGTCTCAATTTTAATATCTAAATTTTTCTTATAATCTAAGGCAAATACACATGAATAAATAACATCTAATAAATAAGTAACTGCACTATCGGTAGAAAAAGTAGCAATTTTAGAATATAACTTTTCTCTTGTACAAATGCGTAATACACATTGTGACATGCGAGCAATTGTATTATAACCAATACTTGTAATAGCGATAATAGGAATATTTTTATGATTCAATGCTTGAGCTATATGTTCCAAAACATAAGTTTCACCAGAATAAGAAACAATCATTGCACAAGAATCAACACTTGCAAGTGTAGCATTAAAAATAATTTCATTTTGTAAACCATGAATATGAACAGGTTTTCTAATACGAGACATATTGTGTTTAAATTCTTGGGTAATGAGTAAATTATTACTTACAGCAAAAAGATGAATGCAAGATGCTTTTCGTATTATTTGAATCGCTTTTTGTAAATCGTCATGAGTAATTAATGATAAAGTATCATCAATTGATTCTTTTTTTAAAGTAGCAATCTTGCCAGCAATAGACATCATCGTGTCATTATCTTTAAAAGGAATATTAGCGTCAATATTTGAAAAATGACTTTGCAGATAACGAGCCTCTTTAAGATAAGCTTCTTTTAATTCGTTCCAACCTGAATAGTTAAGTTTTTTTGCAATTCTAATGAGCGTAGATGGAACAGTATAAGTTGCCTGAGCAATCTCTTTAGCAGTCATATTTTCAATAAGAACATTTTTTTCTAAAATATAATCAATAACAGCTTTCTCTGAATTAGAAAAGGCATGATTTTCCATTTTTTCTCTTAATAACATATTTCATCACCTAGAAATATTTTATCATAAGTATTTTTAAAATTATATTTTTATAGGTAATAAACTATATTTAAATTCTTATATAATTAAACTAATCATTCATCATTGTTTTTATTACTTAACAGTGTTACTAAAATAAAAAGTTAGGATATGTGCTTTCAAATATGAGATAAGTGCAACCAATTGAGGTATTAAAGGAATAAATAAATGTGATACTAATTGAGTATCACAATCTTTTTAAATGCATGATCTTTTACAAATCCCATGATTGGAGAAAAGATACATGCCGCTATAATAGTTCCTTCCCTAAGTGCAAAGCCACATTGAAAGATAAGAGATAGACATATACATGTTATAACAAGAATGATATCCAAAATCTGTCTAACTTTTTGAAAATCAATGTGAGATGTATTGGATAAAGCAAGGGAGAAACCTTCGCATGGGAAAACACATACATTTAAGGCAACAAGCATACCACAACCACTTGCTGAAATACATAAACCAATGATTTCCATGATAAGTGATTGATAATATTGAAGAGAAATACTACCTAGAATTTGATAAACAATTGTATTAACAATCATTCCAAATAATAAACTCATCATCAATTGTAAAATATATTTTATTTTCAATTGTTTAGAAATCATAATTTGAAAAAGAATCATACATGCATTAACAAAGAGAGTCAATGTACCTACTTTGATATGACTTATGTAATTAAATGTTACGGCTAAGGCTTCATATGGCGAAACGCCAATATTAGCTTTAAAACACAATGAATCACCAATAGAAACCATCATTAAAGTAAGTATAAAAAGAAGATATCTTTTCATTACAATTCTTCTCCATTAGAAGCAATGACTTGTTTATACCAATAGAACGAATCTTTTTTATATCTTTTTAATGTACCATGTCCTTCATTATCTTTATCTACATAAATGAAGCCATATCTTTTCTTCATTTCTCCGGTTGTAAAAGAGACAAGGTCAATACAGCCCCAAGGAGTATAACCAATTAAATCTACACCATCTTCTTCAACCGCTAATTTCATTTGTTGAATATGTGCCTTTAAATAACTAATACGATCTTGATCATGAACGGTCCCATTTTCAAGTTGGTCAATTGCTCCAAAACCATTTTCAACAATAAATAAAGGTATTTCATATCTTTCATAAATAGCATTTAAAATATAACGCAAACCTTCTGGATCAATTGTCCAACCCCATTTAGTCACATTTAAGAAAGGATTTTCAACGGTATGACTATGTGCTGCTTCAACTGTTTTGGATAAATCAATAATATGATCTTTATCAACAGTTGTTGACATATAATAACTAAATCCAAGATAATCCACTTTACCTTGTTTTAGAATATCCAAATCACCTTGTTCCATTTCGATAGTATATCCTTTTCTTTCAAACATTTTTAAAGCATAGGTAGGATAATGACCGCGACATTGAACATCACTAAAGAAATAACGATCATGCATGGCTTCTAAAGCAAGTTGATTATTTTGCGGATGACAATTATATGGATAAACAGGTTCCATCGCTAACATACATCCAATTTTAAAATCAGGGTTGATTTGATGTCCTAAAATAACAGCCTTGGCACTAGCGACAAACAAATGATGAACACTTTGATACATAGCAAGTTCAGGATTATCATATTGGCTATAGAGAACACCTGCATTGGTCCAACCAAAGATGTCATTATGATAATTCGCTTGATTATTGATTTCATTGAAAGTCATCCAATATTTAACTTTGTTTTTATATCTTTTAAAACATACTTCACAAAAATGGATGAAAAAATCAATCATTTTTCGATTATGCCAACCACCATATTCCTTAGCTAAATGAAAAGGCATTTCAAAATGACTTAAAGTAATAATAGGTTGAATACCATATTTTAATAATTCATCAAATAAATCATCGTAGAATTGTAATCCTTTTTCATTAGGTTCCTGTTCATTCCCGTTAGGGAAAATACGAGTCCAAGCAATAGAAGTTCTAAAACACTTAAATCCCATTTCAGCAAACAACTTAATATCTTCTTTATAACGATGATAGAAATCAATGGCTTCTAAATTTGGATAAAATTCTCCTTCAACTAAACCATCCGTAATTTTACGTGCTGTATCTCGACTTCCTGCTGTCATGACATCAGCTACACTTAATCCTTTACCATCACAAAAGCCACCTTCTAATTGATGAGCAGCAACAGCGCCACCCCATAAAAAATCTTTACTTAACATAGATATACCCTCCTTTTTTACATGTTCATCATAATTGGATATGATAAAAATGAATAGAGATAAAAAAACAATTAATAGTTATTTCCTGTAAAATAGATAATTTAATAGTAAAATTGGAAATTTTTTCCAAATATAGGTAAAATAAAGCTATAAATTTCCAATTATCTATAAAAAGGAGGAAAATATGTTACTCATTCAAAAACTAGAATACTATGATCATCTTACTGCCAATGAACAAACTGTTGCTCATTATTTATTAGATAACCAACATCGTATGCAGGATGTTTCTATTTCAGAAATATCAAAAAATACATATACTTCATTATCTACGACAGTTCGTTTATCTAAAAAATGCGGTTATCAAGGCTGGAAGGAACTTAAAAAAGCTTTAATTGAAGAAATGAATTATTTAAATAAACAAACAACACATGTTGACGCTAATTATCCTTTTAAACAAGGTGATTCAATTTTCACCATCGCTAAGAATCTATCATCATTATTATCAGAAAGTATTTTAGATACTTATCAGTTATTAGAACATGATAGTTTTCAAAAAGCTATATTATTGCTTAGATCCAGTCAAATCATCAATGTATATGGTATAACTCATCCAATTAGTGTTGCTTATGATTTTAAACTAAAAATGCGAACAATAGGTAAAACTGTAAATATCATTCAAGATGAAGATGCTTATTACTATTATTCTTATTATACAAATAAAGATACATGTTCTTTATTTGTTTCTTATTCAGGTGAAACTTTAGAATTATTATCACCATTAAAGAGAATAAAAGAAAAGGGATATCCCGTGGTGACTCTAACCAGTATTGGTGATAATACTTTTTCTAAACTGGCAGATGCCTGGTTACCCATTACGACTAAAGAGAAACTATCTAATAAAATTGCTACATTTTCATCTAATATTGCTATTCATTATTTATTAGATTTAATTTTTGCTTGTATTTTTGAAGCTAATTATGATGAACATATTAAAACAAAAAAAGAAATATCTAAACAATTAGATTATGAACGTTTCTCTAATGTATCATTATTAAATGATGAAATAGAGTCATAATTAGATATAAAAGATAAATTTTTTTCAAATTTAAATTAAAGATTGAAAAAATAAAGAAAAATTTGTTTCTATAATAGTAATTTACATTATTATTATAGATTTTTTTATTATAATAATGATGTAAACAAAAGGCATGGGAGGTATAACGATGGATGAATTTTTAAATGATATTTATATTAATGTATATAAAAAATGGATTTTAAGTCATAATCAGGATGATTGTAAGTTATATCTTGTAGATGATGGTGAAATTAAGATGGAAACAAAATATGGAATAGGACAAATATGTTTTCATCCTTTAAGTATCATAGAATTTTCAGTAAAAAATATTATTACTGAAGAAATAGAATTTTACCTACATTTTCAATTTAAAAACATGCGCCATGCAGTATATTTATTTAATGAAATGTTAGATAGCACTAAACATTTAACGAATCATCATAAATTAAAAGTATTATTATCATGTTCGGGAGGACTCACAACCAGCTATTTTGCTCAAAAAATGAATGAGGCAGTAGAACTATTAGGCATTGACATCCATGTAGATGCTATAGGATATAATAATCTATATAAAGTAGGACATGATTATGACATGATTTTATTAGCGCCGCAAATTTCTTATATGTGTGCTAAAGTAAGTGAAATTTTACAGAATCAAATTGTCGTTAAGATTCCTTCCAGAATATTTGCTAAATATGATGTAAAAGCCATGTTAGCACTTATTGAAGAAAAAAGAAATGAAAAGAAAAAAATCTTACCTACAACTCAATCCCCAGTTAAACTTAATAATATTGAACCTACAGGAAAGAAAATTTTATGTTTAGGTTTTGTAAGAAATTCTCATCGTATTCATATTGCATATCGTCTTTATGGAGAAAATAATCAAATTTTAGCTGATAATGAAATTATTAAAAAAACGTTGTATATTCAAGATTATTATGATGTGATCGATAGTATTTTAGCTCAATATACTAATGTACAAGTTATTGGTATTGCTATGCCAGGTATAATTCATGAAGATCGTATTACCTCTATGATGATTGATGGGTTAGATGATTTATATTTTGAATACTTTACTAAAAGATATGCACAACATTTTTACTTTGAAAATGATGTGAATGCTGTTGCTTTAGGATATCATGCTTCCCAAAATCAATATCATTCACTTTCACTTATATTTCAACCAATTATCTCATATGCTGGCGTGGGTAATATTGTCCATGACCGTTTATTAACAGGAAAACATCATGTATCAGGAGAAGTTCAATTTTTACCTTTAAATTTAACCAAAAATGCTTTAGAACTTCATCAAACACCTGAAGGAGCAATTGAATCAATGGCTAAAACGATTGTTTCTATCATTAGTTTACTTGATCCTCAAGAAATTGTGATGTGTTGTTTCCTTATAACGGATGTACAAGATCTTTATAATGAAGTAAAAAAATACCTACCTGAAGAATACATTCCACCTATTATAAAGATTGATTATCTACAAGAGTATATGTTAGCGGGAACATTATTATCATGTTATCAAAAAGTCATGTAATAATGTAAAAAGGAAATTGAGAAAACTCAATTTCCTTTTTTAGTCGATCATAATTCTATTTTCTTTGATAAGGGTTGCCCGTTTTAGTTTCTTATATAAGCATTATGATAGAATGAATAAACTAACTGAATGGTCATGACACACCAAATAACCGGTTCACAGAAAATAACTGCCATATATTGAAAACGAGGAATAAAGATAAAAACAAAGATAATCTTTCCTACAAATTCAATAATACTTGAAACTAATGGTAATAGTTTTTGACCAATTCCTTGTAAAGCATATCTTGTTTGCATTAAAATACCTAATATTGCATAGAATGGCGCCACAATAGTTAAATATAATGTTCCATTATGTAAAACAACTTCTTGGCTTGAACCAGAAATCATCTTAACAAGAGATGAACCAAATAATAAGATTAAAACAGTAACAATAGCCGCACCTACAATATCATAAATATAAGCATATCTTAAAGCTTTTTTTATTCTATCTTTTTGGTTTGCTCCTTTATTTTGGGAAACAAAAGTAGAAATAGCTAGAGCCATAGCTGTAAAAGGCATATTAAAGAACATGTATAACTTTCTAGCAGCAGTATGACCAGCAATAATAAGATAACCTAAATTATTAATTCCATATTGTAAAATAACAGAACCAGCTGAAACAATACAACTCATAAATCCCATTGAAAATCCTTGACCTAATAATTCTTTATATAATTCTTGATCATATTTAAAATGTTCTTTTTTAGGTAAAAGTAAAGGTGTCTTTTTAAACATATAAATAATACATAAAATAACTGAAACACCTTGGGAAATAACCGTAGCAACAGCAGCTCCTTGTATTCCCATATGTAATTGTGTAATAAATAATAAATCTAAAACAATATTTAAAACAGAAGAGACAATGAGAAATACCAGTGGCATAACACTATTACCAATCGCTCTCATTAAACCAGCACATAGATTATATGCAAACATAACAATAATAAATAACACAATAAAGAAAATATAACTGTATGCTTCATTAATAATTTTAGCCGGTGTATTTAATAAATGAAGTAAAGGGTTTAAAAAGATTAAACCAATAATAGTAAGTGAAATCGAAACGACAATCCCAATAACTAAAGAACTCGCTACTGATTTTTTAAGCAAGTTTTCATCTTTAGAACCGTAACTTCTTGCAGTAACAATGGCTAAACCATTGCCTATACCTAAGGCAAAACCAACTAATAAATCATAGATTGAAGTACAAGATCCAATAGCGGCTAAAGAGGCATCCCCTAAGAAGTTACCGACAATCATGGTATCGACAGTATTATATAATTGTTGAAAAATATTTGAAATGAATAGAGGTAAAGCAAAGATAATTAATGATTTAAAAATAGGACCATTAATTAAATCTACATTACTATTTAATGATTTTCTTTTAATCGTATTCATATTATTCAGTAATATTACGGTTAAATAATTCTACTAATGTAAAAATACCGTCTTCATATTCATATTTTTGGATACAACAATTATAAAATCTTTCTGTCTTTTTCACTTTAGCATGTTCTTCCCATGCACGATAGAATTGAGCACAAGCTGCACCATGTGATACTGCTAATACAACTTCATGATCATCTTTATTCATAATATCAGTAAGTGTCTTAGACATTCTTTCACGTAATTCCATTTCCCCTTCACCACCAAATTGTTTAAAGAAATCACCATAAGGTAGTTTAGGATTTAAACATTCGTCTTTTCCTTCAAAAGCACCAAAATTCCATTCTTTTAAACCTTTTACTCTAGTATAAGGCATACTTGTAACAAGTTCTAAAGTATCACAAGCTCTTTCAGAAGTAGAAGCATAAGCATGATCGAAGACAATATGATTGTTTGTAAAATATTCACTTGCTTTCTTTGCTTGTTTGATACCTAAAGGTGTAAGTGGAGCATCACACCATCCTTGGATTTTATGTTGTAAATTAAATAATGTTTGACCGTGTCTCATCAAATAAAGTGTTTTTTTCATTATAAGTACCTCCCTTTTTCATTCTTATTTTAAGGAATAAAAATAAAAAAGTACAATATAAATAATGAAAACTGCTATAATAAAATTGCATAGTGGAGGGAACAGGATGATAGAACTTGAACAACTTAGACATCTTATTGCATTTTATGAATGCAAGACATTAGTAGGAGCGGCTAAACAATTACATATTTCACAACCGGTACTTACAAGATCCATGCAACGTTTAGAAGAAGAATTAGAAGTTTCTTTATTTATCCGCTCTAAAAATAAATTAACTTTAAATGAAACAGGTTTAATGGCTGTTGATCTAGCCAAAAGAATTGTCAGTGACGCTGATGATATGAAAAAACAAATTAAAGACTTTGATCGTAAACAACATACTTTTGCGATGGGGTCTTGTGCACCAGCTCCTATTCTGGAAATGAATAAAAGAGTATCGCAAATATATAGTCAAAAAACATTTTCTAGTGAAATGAAAGATATGGATGTTTTAATTCGTGGACTAAAAGATAAAACTTATTCTATTATTATTATGCCTATTCCAAGTGATGATGATATGATGGGTTCAGTTCCTTTTATGGAAGAAGAAATTTTCTTTTCTTTACCGTTAGATCATCCTTTTGCGGGTAGAAAATCTTTATCCATGAAAGAAATGGATGGACAAAGAATGCTACTCATGTCTAATATTGGCTTTTGGCACGATATTCATAAAAGAAAAATGCCACATACCAAGTTTCTTGTTCAAAAAGACCGGAGTGAATTTTTTGATTTAATGGAATTATCATCATTACCTTCATTTACTTCGACTTATACTTTATCTCATGAAAAAGTACCTGAAAATAGAAAAATCATTCCAATCAGTGATAAGGAAGCAAAAGCAACCTTTTATTGTTGGTATTTAAAAGAAAACAAAAAGAACTTAGTCTTGCTTTTAGATAAACTAAAAGCAATCTAAGTTCTTTTATTGAAACCAGTATCCTAAATAATCATACTTAAAGACACGATATACAAATTTACCACCGGTTGTTGTATATTTTTGTAGAAGAGTACCATCTTGACTATACTCACTCCATGACATCGCCATACCACTATCAATGATGATATGTCCATTTAATTCTTGAACACTGCTGACATATCCTGAATAATCAACAGGGATACTTTGTACTAATTCTACAGTACGATTATTTTCATCAATCAGATATTTATAATAATAAGATGTCCCTTTTTTTAGATTATAGTAAGCAAGAGAATAATGAGGATCATTTTTCCAATCATAATTGGCTCTGGTTGTACTAACAGCAAGATTATTGTTATATAAATAAAGATAATATTGTCCTTCATTTAATGAATTATCTTTAACATAGGTCACACAGTGTTGACCTGCTTGTAAAGAAAAGTCGCTGATTTGATCTAATAATAGATTGTCATATCCACTTTCTTTCCAAAATTGATCAGATCCAATCATATAATCAATCGTTGGAGAACTATAAATCTGATTAATTTTAATAATGGTTGAAGTTTCACGAGAACTAATAATTAAATTAGAATGATCAACTAAAGCTAAAGAATTAATATGCATCCAATCTAAATCATCTGCACCATCTGGTAAAGATGTTGTTTTATAGTAATCAGGTAATAAATCAATTAAATCTACAAGTTCAGTGACGGTACCTGTACCGTTTTCAATCATAATAATCTTATCTTCACTGGTTTTAGCGTTCTTTTTACTTGCTAGAACAATGAGATTATGCTGATCATCAAAGATATAATCATGATGTAATTTATATTCACCAGTATTATAAAATTGACTAACATATCCTGTTTGTCCAATCCCAACAATTTGTGAACTTGATATTGAAAAATACATTACATTTTGATCAAAGAGAATACGATGACTACGATAAGAAATAATAGGAATTTCACTACGAATGACACCATCATTATCATAAAGACGCATATAGGCTTGATCTTCGCTATCTTCAGTAACATCGTTACCTAAAACAGTATAAAGACCATTTGTTAGTGAAGCTGATTCTTGATGAGTCTTATCTACAGTTAAATACTGATTTCCTCCTTGTAACTCAGGAGCACGATAAGACCATGATAAAGTATTCACTATTTTTCCTGCTTGATTGGTAAGAGTTAAGGTAATCGTATTTGTTTTACCAGGAATAGAACCAATTAATAAATATTCATGTTTGGTGGTATAACCAGTTAAGGTATTGTTATTTAATGTACGTGAGAAATCTTGATACCCATCACAGTGGATAGTATAACTGGCTTGTAATAATTCATCTGTTTCAAAGTATGCATAGATGCCTGTTGTATTTGTACCATACGGATTTTCAATTAACAAAGGTTGATCAAAAGTATATTGATGATGATTGATAATTTTATTAATCTGAGTATTGATTTGACTTTGATATGTCTCACTATAAATCGTAATGGGATAATCACTGGTATGATGAAGTTTAACATAGCTGATAGCATTTTCATCATCACTATATGCTTCAGTTTCTAATGGTTCATAGAAAGTAAAACATAAAAGTATAAAAGTCATGGATAAAAGAAGAATGAGTATTTTTTTAATATGTTTCACATGTTTTCACCTCAAGGCAATTATGTCTTTAAATTATGTGAAAAATATCATGATATTATCTTGAAAAATCAAATAAATTAATAAAAATAAGATAAAATTGATGACTTGAATTTTAGTGAGACGTTGTGATTTTGTCGAAAAGAGGATATAAAATAGCTCTGCATTGATATAGTAATATATCATGTACGATTTGTAATCCAGTGGATAATAATTTGTTTTACTTATGAAAATGATTAGTAATCAAAATTGTAAGCTAAATAGTGACTTTCTATAATATAAATAGGAGGAATGAAAATGGCAAAAGTATTAGCGTTAATGTCAAGTGCAAGAAAGAAAGGAAATACAGACCGTTTAGTAGATCAGATGCTCAAAGGGGCAAGTGAAATGGGGCATGAATGTCAAAAAGTGTGTGTAAGTGATTTAAATATTCATCCCTGTATTGGTTGTCGTAGTTGTAATCATAATGGAAATTGTGTATTTAAAGATGATATGGTGAGTTTATACCAACAATTATTAGAAGCAGATGTTATTGTGTTAGCTTCACCAGTATATTTTTATACTTGGAATAGTCAAATGAAAAGTGTCTTAGATCGTACCTTTGCGATTGAAAATATATTAAAGAATAAAGATTTCTATTTAATCACAACCGGATTAGCTCTGGAAGAAAAATATTTTGATATAATGATTGAATGCTTTAAAAAATATGTACAGTGCTTTAGAGCAGGTGGCAATCAAATTGTTGACTATGTATTAGGTATGAAAACAGGTAATAAAAATGATATTGAAAAGAGTGAAGCAATGAATCAAGCTTATCTTATGGGTAAGAATATAAAGGATAGATGGTAAGTCTATCTTTTTTATTTCCTCGGTAATATAATTGACACAATAGTTAGTGTGTGCTAACCTTTTGTGTAGGTGAGTAACATGACAGAAGAAAAAATAAGATGTTTATTATTAATATATAAAAATAAGAATTTAACAGTAACTTCTTTGGCACGTAAAATTAATATGTCTAAAGCAACAATTAGCCGAATTCTTCATTTTTTTTATCAAGAAAATCTCATTGTTGAAAAGGGAAAATGTATTTTAAATAAAAATGGAAGTGAACTAGCTAAACAATATAATCAACAAATAGAAAGATTAGCTTATTGGATTAAAGAAACTAGTCATCTACAAGATGAGGATGCAAAGCTTGAGGCTATTAAATTAGTGATTTCTCTTAATCCTGAGACGATTCAAAAAATATGCAGTCGTATTCATATGGATGAAATCTTTAATAAACTTGATCATTTAGTAGAATTTTCAGGGCAGTATTTAGAAAGCAATTTAGAAGATGGACATTATGATTTTTCTTTTTCTATATTTAAAGATCAAGATCATAATCAGTTTTCAATGGCTCATCAAGCATTCAAACATCCGGCTTTTTTACTTATTAAGGAGGGAAGAGGATATCTTGTCTTTGAACCCATAGAGATAAAAAAACCACTCCTTAAAGAAAAAATTGTGATCACTTCTAAATTAAAACAAATGCAATATTTAATAGATCGACAATATTATGATTGTCTAGAAAATGATCATCAAATCTTTATCCCTATCACGCATTTAAATTTCTTCTATACTAAAGAAGAAAGACTGATACAAACATCCTTTACTATTAAAGTTCAAGCACAGGTATCTAAGTATCATATGCCAGAGAGTGTTGCTTCTTTAAAAATACTGTTTCATTGATGAAACAGTATTTTTTTATGTTTATCTAGATGGATAAGAGACTTTGTTTCATCAATGAAACAAAGATTAGGATTGAAAATGAGGTAAAAGTAAAGATAATAGTTAGTGTAAACTAACTAAAGGAGAAATAAATGAAAATTATTTATATATGTTTAGGAATATTATCCCTTGTTTTAGGTATGTTAGGGATTATATTACCTATTTTACCAACGACACCATTTTTATTATTAAGTGCCTTTTTATTTTCTAAAAGTTCTAGTCGTTTACATGAATGGCTGATACAAACAACGCTTTATAAAAAGTATATTCATGAACTTGTTGTATCAAAACAAATAACAAGAGAAAAAAGAAATCGTTCTTTAATGAGCGTGTCTTTTATTTTTATGATTTCTATGATAATAACGCCAATATGGATAGGTAAATTGTGTTTATTGTTGGTGATGTGTATTCATCATTATATTATGCTAACAAAAGTGAGGGTCATTGATGAAGAGTAACGAAAAAAAAGAGCATGAAAAGAAAATTATCAAAGAAATGATTAAGATTTATTGTGCTAAAAATCATCATCAAAAAGATTTATGTGATGAATGTTTAGACTTATATACCTATGCTACAAAAAGAATAGACTGTTGTCCTTTTACGGAAACGAAGAGTTTTTGTAGTGCTTGTAAAGTTCATTGTTATCAAAAGGAATATCGTCATCAAGTGAGACAAGTGATGCGTTTTTCAGGAAAATATATGTTATTTTATCATCCTGTCATGACCATCAAACATGGTCTTGTTTCATTAAAAGAAAGAAGGAATCAACATGTTCAATAAAAGATTGTTAAAGTATTTTTCTAAAGAATTAAAATATGTTTATTTGATTGTACTAGCACAATGGCTTATTTTATTAGTACATACTGCTTTAAGTTATTATCATGTTGAAGTCTTACAAAAACTTTATCATCATCAAAATATAGAAATAATCAGTTATATGCTTATTGTTTTAGGATTGATTGTCTTACGTTTATTTTTACAAAGAGTACAAGATGATACAGCTTTTAAAGTAAGCACGTTGACTAAAAGTAAATTAAGAGAAGATGTTTTTAAAAAAGTATATCAACTTTCCTCTCCCTGTTTTAATCAAGCTACATTAACTCAATTATTATCGGAAGGCATTGAACAATTAGATATTTATTGTTCTAAATATTTACCACAGTTTTATTATGCCCTGTTAGCACCATTGACTTTATTTATTTTTATTGTGCCTATTTCTTTTAAAGTAGCGATTACCTTATTAATATGTGTTCCCTTGATTCCTTTATCTATTATTGTGGTACAAAAGATTGCTAAAAAATTATTAGCGAAATATTGGAATAGTTATACTGGTTTAGCGTCTTCTTTCCTTGAAAATCTTCAAGGTTTAACAACACTCAAACTCTATCAAAGTGATAAGATCTACCAAGATAAGATGGACTTGGATGCTGAAGATTTTAGAAAGAAAACAATGAAAGTGTTAATCATGCAACTTAATTCCATTAGTATTATGGATATTGTAGCTTATGGTGGTTTTGGTATCGGGGTCATTTTATCGGTTATTGATTATCAAAATCATATTTTGTCTTTAGGACAAACATTATTGATGATTATGGTCTCTATTGAGTTCTTTTTACCACTAAGATTATTAGGTTCTTATTTTCATATTGCGTCTAATGGCAATGAAGCAGCAAACAAAATCTTTAAATTATTAGATCAAGAAGAAAAAGAAACGGGTAGTCAAATGATGACTTCATTTGAATCTATACAATTTGATCATGTTGATTTTGCTTATGAAGATATTGCAGTCATTAAAGATTTATCTTTTTCAATTAAAAAAGGAGATTTTGTAGCGATTGTAGGAAAATCAGGATCAGGTAAAAGTACATTAACATCCCTTATGTTTAATGATTATCAAATACAAAAGGGAAAAATTTTATATAATCAGATACCTATTCATCAATATTCTAAAAAGACTCTTTATCAGCATCTTACCTTACTTCAAGATGATACATATATATTTAAAGGAACACTTCAAGAACATCTTGCCTTATCGGGAAATGATTGTACAAAAGACTATCTAAAAGTATTAAAACTCGTTAAATTAGACCAACTAGGAGGCTTAGACTTTATGGTTGAAGAAGGGGGTCGTAATTTATCGGGTGGTCAAAAACAACGTTTAGCACTAGCGAGAGTTTTATTACATGATAGTGATTTATATATCTTTGATGAAGCGACAAGTAATATAGATAGTGAAAGTGAAAAGATTATTATGAACGCTATTTGTGAACTAGCTAAAACGAAAACTGTGATGATGATTACTCATCGTATGTATTTTAGTCAAAAAGCACGTCACATTATCGTATTAAAAGATGGTCATATTCAAGAACAGGGAACTTACCAACAACTTATGCAAAAAGAGGGTTACTATAAAGAACTGTATCAATCACAAGAGAATTTAGAAAGGATATTACATCATGAATAAAAAACCATTACTTATTAAATTATTAACGCTAGTAAAGCCCTTTTTTATCATCATGATACTAGCTATCATTTTAGGTGTGATGGGTCATTTCATGGCATGGGGAATAACTGTTATTGCTATAGCTGGAATGGGACATCTTATAAAAATAAAAACGGTGATGTTTTGTATTATCTTATTTGCATTGTTAAGAGGAGTTTGTCGTTATATTGAACAAGCATGTAATCATTATATTGCTTTTAAAGTATTGGCTCATATTCGTCATTTAATGTTTGAAAAATTACGAAGTCTAGCCGTGGCTAAACTGGATGGTAAAGAAAGAGGAAACTTGATAGCGACACTGACAAGTGATACAGAAACCCTTGAAGTCTTTTTTGCTCATACGATTTCCCCGGTGATGATAGCCTTCATTTATTCTATAATTGTTTTATGTTTTATAGCTCATTATTCTTTACAGATCATGTTTCTTACAGGATTAGCTTATTTATTAATGGGCATAGGTATTCCTATGATGATTTATCATTTATCTGTTAATCAAGGTGATGAATATCGACAAAATCAAGGGACCTTTCAAAGCTTTATTTTAGAAAGTATTCTTTGTAAAAAAGACTTTATTCAATTTGGTAAACAAACACAACGTTTAAATCAAATGTTAGAAAAACAAACACAATTAGAAATGAATCATAAAGAACTCATCAAAAAACAAACCTATCAACAACAACTTACACAATCATTAATTATGATTGTCATGTTAGTTGCTGTCATATTAGGTACCGTTTTAGTTCAACAGGGATATGATTATTTTGATATTGTGATGGGTATTTTAGCGTTATCGTGTTCGTTTGGTCCAACTGTGGCTTTAGCCAATCTAGCCAATAACTTAAACCAATTGATACCTTGTGCCAAAAGAATTATGACCATTTTAGAAGAACAACCACTTGTTGATGATATAACAAATCAAGATAATCAGCTTAATTTACCTATTGAATGTCAAGATGTCTCTTTTCATTATCCAAATCATTCTAAAATGATATTAGAAAACTTTAACGGACGATTTGAATTGGGAAAAACTTATGGTATATTTGGTCCTTCAGGGTGTGGGAAATCAACATTATTAAAACTATTGATGCGTATTTATGAAGCATCAGGTCAAATTACTTTTAATCAAGTTTCTATTCATCAAATTAATAGCGAAGTATTAAAAGAAAACATAAGTTATGTTGATCAAGAAACATTTATGTTCCATGATACCCTCTATCATAATATTACTTTATTTAATCAATCTTATACGCTTGATGATGTTATCCTTGCTTGTAAACAAGCATGTATTCATGATTACATCATGACTCTACCTCAAGGATATCAAACAGTCTTTGATGATAACCTTTCTAGTGGTCAAAAACAAAGAATTGCTTTAGCGAGAACTTTTATAAGAAAGAGTTCTATTATTCTATTAGATGAACCTACAAGTCATGTAGATAGTCTAAATGAAGCCTTAATCTTAAAAAGTTTAGCACAGATAAAAAAAGACAAATTATTGATTTTAGTTACTCATCGACCTTCAACTTTATCAATATGTGATGAAGTCATTGAAATGAAGTCATAAATTGTAAGATTTATGATAGAATAATATAAAGAAGTTGGAGGTGTGAATATGAATATAACTGTTTATCTTGGTGCAAGTGAAGGAAATGATCCGATATTAAAAGAGACTGTCTGTCAGTTAGGTAAATGGATTGGACAAAATGGGCATACTCTTATTTATGGTGGTTCTAAAACTGGTTTGATGGGAGATCTTGCAACAAGTGTATTGGAAAATGGAGGTAAGGCTAAAGGCGTAGAAACTCAATTTTTTGTTGATCAAGATGTTCAATATGAGGGTCTTACCAAATTATATGTTGTTAAAACAATGGCTGAAAGAAAAACGAAAATGATTGAACTGGGTGATGCTTTTATTGCTTTTCCTGGAGGAACGGGAACATTAGAAGAAATTAGTGAAATCATGTCTAAAAAATCTTTAAAGCAGTTAGATGCGCCTTGCATTTTCTATAATTTAAATGGTTATTATGATCATTTAAAAGCCTTTCTTCATCATATGATTGAAAAAGGTCTTTCTACTAAAGAAAAACAAGAAGGTATCTATTTTTTAGATAATCTAGAAGAGATTAAAGAAATCATACTTAAATAATAAAGACCCTAAGGGTCTTTTATTATGTCTAAAATGCATTATAAGTTATACTTAATAAGTATTTGTAATTGATAGAAGAATCTATAGAATAATAGGTAAGGAGGGTGAGAGCGTGTTTAGTAATAAAGATTTAAGAAATATGATTGTTCCTCTATTTATGGAACAGTTTTTAGTCATGTTAGTAGGAATTATTGATACTTTTGTAGTCAGTTATGTAGGTGAAGCCGCAGTATCAGGAGTATCTTTAGTGAATAGTTTTAATACTATTTTTATTTATCTATTTACGGCTTTGGCATCAGGCGGGGCAGTCGTTATTAGTCAGTATTTAGGAAGTAAAGATCAAAATAATACAGTCAAATCATCGAGTCAGTTACTCATGTTTTCTACACTATTTTCAATTGTATTAGGCATTTTGGTTTTAATATTCAGTCAATCATTATTATCCTTTTTATTTGGAAAAGTAGAAACATCAGTGATGGATGCTTGTATGACATATCTTAAAATATCAGCTTACTCTTATCCAGCATTAGCGATTTACAATGCAGGAGCAGCAATGTATCGTAGTATGACAAAAACAAGTACAACGATGTATTTATCTATTGTTTCTAATATTATTAATGTTATTGGAAATATGATTGGGGTTTTCGTGCTTCATGCTGGGGTTGCTGGGGTTGCTTATCCTTCACTTATTGCACGTGCTTTTTCAGCTATTGTCATTACTATCTTATTGTTTAATAAAAAATATGAAGCTCATTATGTTAAAGAATGGTTATTTAAGTTTGATTTTTCTTTATTAAAAAAGATGTTAAATATTGCGATTCCTAATGGTATTGAAAATGGTATTTTCCAACTCGTTAAAGTAGCCTTAAGTAGTGTTGTAGCGATGTTTGGTACATATCAAATTGCTGCAAATGGTGTAGCTCAAAGTATTTGGTCATTGGCTGCTTTAGTTGGTTCGGCTATGGGGCCAGTATTTATTACGGTCGTCGGTCAATGTATGGGGGCAAGTGATATTGATCAAGCTGATTATTATTTTAAGAAGTTAATGAAAATCACTTTAGTTTTATCTATCGCATGGAATGCTTTTATTCTTGCCATTACACCAGTATTTATGAATTTCTATGTTTTATCTGACAAAACAAAAGAATTGATTATTATTTTAGTTGCTATTCATAATATCTTTAATACTGTTGCTTTCCCATTCTCTGGACCATTGAGTAATGGATTAAGAGCTACTGGAGATGTAAAGTATACAATGATTGTTTCTATTGCTTCTACTGTTGGTGGAAGACTGGTATTCTCACTTATTTTTGCAATTTATTTTAATATGGGAGTCATTGGTATTGCTCTTGCTATGTGTTTAGATTGGTCTATTCGAGGTATCATCTTCTTCTTACGTTATAAGAGTCATAAATGGACTCAATTTAAAGTTATTTAATCAACCTGTTAATAGGTTGATTTTTTTGATATGATGGAATGAGTAGGAAAGGAGTAAATTTATGCAATTTCATCATATTCGCTGTTACAATCAAGATCCACAATCTTTACCAGGAAAACATCAAAATGGCGCTGTGCCTTTAGACGAAATTCACAGTAGTGATTTTAAATCATTGTCGAAGCGTTTGTTCAAAGTAGAAATCATGTTTTTTGTGCTACTCTACATACCTTATTATATTTATACATGGGATGATATGATTGATTCAAATATTTACCAAATAGTTTTATTTGTTTTATTAACGATGCTTTCTATGATTATCAAATATTTATCATGTATTCTTTTTTATCATGATGATATTTATATTTGTACTAATCTAAAAAAGTTATCTTTGCTTATTTATTCAACTGATACAATGAGTAAAACAAGGTTTATTTTAATGAATAGTTTACCAGTTATGCTTTTGGGATTGATTCCCTATATTCTAGGATATGTCTATCCAACACATATGTTGCTTGCTTTTGTAGGAATATTTAATATCTCTACAAGCATAGTTGATATTTGTCGTGTGTATCAAGCAATAACCAAAGTTCCTAAAGGAGCTAAAGTATATTGTTATCAGTTGAATTACTATTGGTATAAAAATAGTTTTTATTAAAAAGAATTGCTTAATTTAGATAATTAACGTATAATACGTAGGGTTAAACCGAAATTTGAATAGGATGGTTAATTATTGATGAAAGAAAAATATGATGTTATTGTTGTTGGCGCTGGGCCAGCAGGGATTATGACTTGTTATGAATTATATTTAAAAAATCCCGAATTAGATGTTTTATTAATTGATAAAGGTCATGATGTTATGTATCGTCATTGTCCAATCAAAGATAAAAAAATTAAGCATTGTCCTGTAGTAAAAGATCATGAACCAGGATGTTTACCTGCTTGTTCGATTACTGCTGGATTTGGTGGTGCTGGTGCTTATTCTGATGGTAAATTTAATATTACGAGTGAATTTGGTGGCTGGTTGACAGATTATTTAGATAATCAAGAAGTTGAAGATGTGATTCATTATGTTGATAATTTATATTTAAAACATGGTGCGACTAAAGAAATTACGGATCCAACAACACCTAAGGTTAAAGAGATTGAACATCGTGGATATGCTGTAGGATTAAAACTTTTAAGAGCAAAAGTAAGACATTTAGGTACGGAAGAAAACTTAAGAATTATGACTGAAATGTCTAATGAATTAAAAGAACATATGGATTTACAATTTAAAACAGCAGTCAAAGATATTATTGTAGAAGATCATGAAGCAAAAGGTATTATTTTAAATAATGATGAAAAGATTTATGCTAAAAAAGTTGTTTTAGCACCAGGTAGAGATGGATCTGCATGGCTATCTAAAGTATTATCTCATCAAAATCTAAAACTATATAATAACCAAGTAGATATTGGTGTGCGTGTAGAAACAAGTAATATTGTTATGGATGAAATCAATCAAAACTTATATGAAGGTAAGTTTGTTTACAATACATCAGTAGGAACAAGAGTAAGAACTTTCTGTTCTAATCCTAGTGGTCATGTTGTTATTGAAAATCATAGTGGAACAATGTTAGCTAATGGACATGCTTATCATGATCCTAAATTAGGTAGTCATAACACGAACTTCGCTTTACTGGTATCTCATACATTTAGTGAACCTTTTAATGAACCAAATGAATTTGCACATGAAATTTCACGTTTAGCTAATAAATTATCAAATGGTTCCGTTATTGTTCAACGTTATGGAGATATTAAAAGAGGACGTCGTACAACATACAAACGCTTAAAAGAGGGGTATACAGTGCCTACATTACCAGAAGCAGTACCAGGGGATTTAGGACTTGTTTTACCTTATAATACAATGAAATCAATTATTGAAATGATTGAAGCTTTAGATAATGTTACACCAGGTATCGCTAATGAACATACTTTATTATATGGAGTAGAAGCTAAATTCTATTCAGCAAGACCTAAAGTAAGAGAAGGTTTTGAATCGGAAATTGATAGTTTATATGTTGCTGGTGATGGTGCTGGTCTAACTCGTGGGTTAGCTCAAGCTGGCGCAAATGGTATCTTAGTCGCAAGACATATTGTAGATAGTTTAAAAAATAATAAATAGTAAAGTGGGGTTTACCTCACTTTATTTTTATGTTAAAAAATAATAAAAAGGGGTGATAATATGGAAATCAAATCAGTAGCGATATTAGGGGCTGGTGCAGTAGGTTCTTATGTGATTTGGGGATTAAGTCAATTATCAAATATTCAACTAGGCGTTGTTGCAGAAGGTGAACGTGCCAAGCGTCTAAAACAAGAAGGTATTAAAATTAATGATCAGATTTATCATTTAAATGTATGGTCACCAACTCAAGCACATGGTGTTGATTTGCTTATTGTCTGTTTAAAGTATGGGGCTTTATCATCGACGTTGGATACAATTAACACAGTTGTAGATGATCATACTGTGGTGATGTCATTAATGAATGGGGTTGATAGTGAAGAAATCATTGGTCAAAGAATAGGAATGAATCATATGATTTATTCTTTAATTAAAGTGGCATCACGTAAAGATGATGGCTATCGTTTTGATCCAGAAACAACGATTGGTATTGTTTTTGGTGAAAAGCAAGAACCTTATCATAGTGAACGTATCCAAGCTATTGCATCATTATTTAAAAATACAGGTCTTCATTATCGAACAAGTGATTACATTCAAGAAGAAATATGGAGTAAATTTCGTTTAAATGTATGCAATAACTTACCTCAAGCTATTTTAGGTGTCGGTGTAGGGTGTTATCAAGATAGTGAACATATGAAGTTTATTCAAGATGGTTTACGTCAAGAATTAGAAGCGATTTCTGATGCTAAAGGAATTGATTTAACTAAGGCTGATTCATCATCAAAACATGGCAGTCAGGTTCCTGCTTGGGCTCGTTATTCTACATTACAAGATTTAGATGCTAAGCGTTTAACGGAAATTGATATGTTTTCTGGAGCGTTAATAAAAATGGGAAAGGAACTCCATATTCCTACCCCCTATAATGAATATACTTATCATATGATTAAAGCTTTAGAAGAAAAAAATGAAGGACGCTTTGATTATTGTCATGATCATTCTAAAATGACATGTTCAAAATAGTATGGATATATTAGTTGAATTTATAAGTTGCTTCCATTATAATCTAGATAATATCTAATTGAGGGGGATATATGATGATTATTAGTGGTAAAGAAATATCAGTAAAAATAAAAGATCAATTAAAAGAAGAAGTATTAAAAATTAAAGATGAATATCAACGTTTACCTAAACTTGCTGTTATTTTGGTGGGTGACAATCAAGCAAGTCAAGTTTATGTAAGAAATAAAGAAAGAGGATGTGCTTATATTGGCATTGAATCATTAAAGATTACACATGATGCATCTTTTAGTGAAGCAGAATTATTAAAGGAAATTGAACAATTAAATCAAGATGATACGGTAGATGGTATTCTTGTTCAATTACCTTTACCAAAACATATTAATGAAGATAAAGTATTAGAAGCAATTGATCCATCAAAAGATGTTGATGGATTCCATCCACAAAATGTAGCTAAATTATTTTTGGGACAAAAAAGCTTAGTTCCTTGTACACCTAAAGGAATGATGGTTTTATTAGATGAAATTAATTATGATTTAACGGGAAAAGAAGTTGTTGTAGTAGGAAGAAGTAACATTGTAGGTAAACCAGTAGCTCTATTATGTTTACAAAAAAATGCAACAGTCACTATTGCTCATAGTAGAACTAAAAATTTAAAAGAAGTATGTAAAAGAGCAGATGTACTTATTGCGGCTGTAGGTCGTCCAAAGATGATTAACAGTGAATATGTTAAAGAAGGTGCGGTTGTTTTAGATGTTGGTATCAACCGTGATGAAAATAATAAATTATGCGGTGATGTTGATTTTGAAGACGTTAAAGATTTAGTACATGCGATTACACCAGTTCCTGGAGGAATTGGACCCATGACAATTACTATGTTATTACAAAATACATTAGAAGCCTTTTATCAACATCAACAATAGGAGGAATGATTGTGGAATATAAATTACATGATATCGTAGAGATGAAAAAACCACACCCATGTAAAAAGTCTAATCAATGGCAAATTATCAGAATGGGTGCTGATATTAAAATTAAGTGTTTAGGATGTCAGGCCATTGTTATGTTTTCAAGACGTGATTTTGAAAAACGTTTAAAGAGGGTCATTCCACAAGATCAAGAATAGTGTAAGTGAAACAAAGTTTCATTTATACTATTCTTTTTTCTTTATTTATGAAACATGATTATGAATTAACTTGATTAACTCACAACATTTTTATTTCATGTTATGATGTTAAGCAAGGAGGAAATATAAATGTTTCAAGAAGGATTTTTATGGGGTGGAGCAGTAACTGCTCACCAAAGTGAAGGAGCTTATACAGCTTGTGGAAAATCACCTGCCGTTTGTGATTTATTTCCAAAACCAGAACATAGTGATTTTAAGGATGGTATTGATAGTTTTCATCGTTATGATGAAGATTTTGCATTATTTGAAGAAATGGGATTTACAAGTTATCGTTTTTCTATAGATTGGTCTCGTGTATGTCCCGATGGAGAACATTTCAGTGAAGAGGCCATGCAATTCTATGATGATTTCATTGATTCAATGATTAAACATGGTATGGAACCAATGTGTTCTTTATATCATTTTGAAATGCCTCAAGTATTAATGAAGAAGTATAATGGTTTTTATAGTCGTAAAGTGGTAGATTTATTTGTGAAGTTTGCTGATAAAATGATTGATCGTTATGGTGATCGTGTTAAAAAATGGATTTCATTTAATGAACAAAATTCAATTGGTTTAATTGGTAGTAAAAAAATAGCTTATGGAGCCGTATGTCCTACTGGATGTGATGAACAACTCTTTATTAATCAATTAGTACATAATACTTTTGTTGCTCATGCTAAAGTAGTGGAAAAAGTACACACTATTAAAGATGCTATTGTACTGGGAATGGTCATCTATATTCCTCATTATGCAGCAACATGTAATCCATTAGATGAATTAGAAGCCCGTAATCAAATGGCAGTAACGGATATGTATTTTGAAATGTTTACTTATGGTGAATATTCTTCTTATATGTTAGCTAAGATGAAAAATGAAAATAAAATGCCAGAGATGGAACCGGGTGATTTAGAATTATTAAAGAATAATACTTGTGATTGGTTATCATTATCTTATTATTTCTCTACAGTAGCATCGTATGGTAAATTAAGCATGGATATGAATGGTAATGCTAAGGCAGCAGTAAACCCTTATTTAAAAGCCAGTGAATGGGGTTGGCAAATTGATCCATTAAGTTTAAGAATTGGTTTAAGAGATATTTATGCGAGATATCGTTTACCAGTCATGGTTGTTGAAAATGGTTTTGGTATGCGTGATCAATTAGTAAATGGTACTGTTGAAGATGATGATCGTATTAATTATATGAAAGATCATATTGAACAAATTTCATTAGCGATTGATGAAGGAGTCGATTGTCGAGGATACTTAATGTGGGGTCCTATTGATATTTTATCTTCGCAAGGAGAAATGTCTAAACGTTATGGAACAATCTATGTTAATAGAGAAGATAAAGATTTAAAAGATATGAAACGTTATAAAAAGAAGAGTTTCTACTGGTATAAAAAAGTGATTGAAACAAACGGGAAAGATATAGCCAATGACTAACTTGTAAGGAAAGTATGTAAATGACATGCTTTCCTTTTTTTTTCGTGTTAGTTATGATAGAATGATTCAATAACGAAAAGGACTGATAAAATGTTAATTTTAATTATTTTTATAGCTATGCTTGCTATCATGAGTATACTATGGGGCAATCGTACATTTTCTGTAAAGACATTAAATCAAATGATTTATCACTTAGTTGTTCCTTGTGATGGAACAGATCAAGGAATATTTAAGGACTGGTTTTTAAATTGTGGTCCACAAGCCATGTTACTGACACTAGGATGGTATGTTATTTTTTATCATACCCCACTTCAATTTTTACTTGATTATCAAGGATGGCTTATTTTTATTTTTGTTTTTGGAACAATCCTTTATGCTTTAATTAATTATCAAATTATAAGTTATGTACTAGATATGATAAGAGTATCTCGTTTATATGAAGAACATTATGTTGATCCAAGAACGGTAGAATTAGAATTTCCAAGTAAAAGAAATCTTATTCATATTTATTTAGAATCAGTAGAAAATACGTATCTATCTAAAGAAGATGGAGGACAAGAAGAAAATAATTATATTAGAGAACTAGGAACATTAGCTAAAAAAGAAGTCAATTTTTCTCATCATGATTTAATTGGTGGAAGTCATACGGTAGAAGGAACACAATGGACAATTGCTTCTATGGTAGCTCAAGAAGCCGGTATACCATTATTATTCCCTCTTACTAAAGATAAATACAATACAGAGTCACCGTTTCTGCCAGGTTGTTATACCATGGGAGAAATATTAGAAAAACAAGGGTATCAAAATGAAATCTTAATGGGATCAGATGCAAATTTTGCGTGTACTTCTAATTTTTATAAACAACATGGACATTTTAAAATTGTTGATATTGAAAGTGCTAAAAAAAGTGGTCGTCTTCCTGAAGATTATCATGTATTTTGGGGCTTTGAAGATAAAAAAGTATTTGAGTTTGCTAGAGAAGATATCACTAAAATGGCACAAAGTAAGCAGCCATTTTGTATGGAATTAGTCACAATTGATACCCATACACCAGATGGTTATATTTGTGAAGATTGCAAACATGATTATGATCAACAATATGCTAATGTTATTCGCTGCCAATCAAAACAAGTTGAACAGTTTATCTTGTGGTGTCAAAAACAACCTTGGTATGAAAATACAACCATTGTGATTACGGGTGATCATAATAGTATGTCTGAAAAATTCTTTACTCATTTAGATAAAAATTATTTAAGAACACCTTATAATTGTTTTATTAATTGCGATGCTAAAATTGAAAATAATAAAAATCGTGATTTTGCTATTTTTGATTTCTATCCTACTATTCTTGCTTGTATGGGCGTTAAAATTAAAGGGGAACGCTTAGGGTTAGGAACAAATTTATTAAGTGGACAAAAAACATTAATGGAACAATATGGATTTAAAAAACTGAATAGTGAAATTAAAAAAAGATCACGTTTTTATAAACATAAATTAGTAAAAAAATAGGAGAAATGGTAACATTTCTCCTTTAAAGTATAAGAAACAGTAAATTAATATTGATTATTCACAGATATGATAATATAATTTATTTAAGTAAACATCCGAAAAAAATAGTATTTTTCGGATAAATAATGAAAAGTGGTGATAATATGATTTTAAAGCATAAGCAATGTTTAGAATTGTATAATTCTGATTATATGATTAAAGAAAAATTAAAAAATAATACGCTATTTAAAATAGAAAAAGGTTTGTACTCAACTATAAAAAATTACTCATATTTGGAAGTGATACTGACAAAGTATCCTCAAGCAATATTAACTATGGATTCTGCTTTTTATTATCACGCTTTGACAGATGTTATTCCTGAAAAGTATCATTTAATAACAAGTAAAGATGCTTATAAAATTCAAGATAAGAATATAAAGCAGTATTTTATTAAAGATGATTACTTGAATTATGGAAAAGAAACTAAAGTTATACATGGTATAAATATGAATATTTATAGTAAGGAAAGATTGTTGATAGAATTGATAAGATACAAAAATAAATTACCTTTTGATTACTATAAAGAAATTATTGATTCTTACAGAAAAATTATTCATGAGTTAAATCTTGAAAAGATAGAAGAATATGCATATACACTTCCAAAATCCCAAATGGTAATGAATACAATTCAAATGGAGGTGTTTTAATGGGATATTTGCAATCATTAATTGCAACAACAAAAGAACAAGGATATGATGATGAAAATGCTGAGGCTAAAGTTTGCCAAGATATTATATTAAAAGCTATATCTAATACTTCGTTACGTAACCATGCAACAATAAAAGGTGGTGTAGTTATGAGAAATATTTCCCATAATATTAGGAGAGCTACACAAGATATCGACATTGATTTTATAAGATACTCTTTAAGTGATGAATCAATATTAGAATTTATTTTGAAACTAAATAATATCAAAGAAGTAAAAATATCAGTAATTGGAAATATAGAGCAATTAAAACAACAAGATTATTATGGGAAAAGGGTCTATGTTTGTATTGAGGATAACAGTGGGTATATAATCAAAAGTAAGATTGATTTTGGGGTACATAAGGGTTTGACTATAGATCAAGAAGAATATTGCTTTGATGTATGTTTAGATGAAAACGGCGCAAGTTTACTGATGAATTCAAAGGAACAAATGTTTACTGAAAAATTACGCTCATTATTAAAGTTTGGTACATTTTCAAGAAGATATAAAGATATCTTTGATATGTGTTACCTAATAGATAAGCTAGATGTAAATAAGTTGCAATATTGTTTAAAAAATATATTTACGATGATGAAGGGATGAAAGAAAATAATATAGATGACATTATTAAGAGCCTATCACTTACATTGAAAAATAAATTTTTTCAAAACAGGGTTAAAACATCCAGAAGAAATTGGTTGAACAAAGATGTTGAAATATTAACAAATGAAATAATTGATTTTTTTAAAATGTTGAAAAAAGAAGTATCTGTTAATGTTTAATGTATAAAAAAACTGTATGATGCTATTTCAAAATACAGTTTTTTTATTAAATTATTGAAATGATTAAAGCAATAATGATGGCAGTGAGTACATCACTAACAAAATGAACGCCACATAATATCCTTGAAAGACCAACTAAGATAGCTAAAAATAAAGTGATACTTCCTAGGGGGAGTGAGATATGAAGTAATGCTAAAGCAATCGCAAAGGCACTTACAGTATGACGACTAGGAAATGATTCTCCGGTTTTATGACCTACAAGAGGTTCTATGTTTAAAGCAATACAAGGACGAGGTCGATTGTAAAGCTTACGAATAATCGTGACAATAATAAAAGATAAAGCTGGTTTGATAATTGTGACTTTTAGTTGAGTATCATGATTAATGAATAGATAGATGAGAGTAAGTATGTATATAGAAGCTACAAGATAGGGTGTTATTTTTGAAATAATAATGCATGGTTTATCTAAATGATGTTTTTTTTGAAATTCTAAAATATTGATATAAAATTGTCTCATGATTGAATAATGAATACGGTTTCTCCATGATTAAGAGTTCGTATTTTCCTTACGATACGAGGATGATGATAGCTTTTTTGAATGTAATCTTTTAATATTTTAGAAGAGTAACCATGGATGATAGTCACTTCTTGACAAAAGGCAGGAACTTGGTCTAAAAAATGATCAAGCTGTACTTTTGCTTCTTGTTTAGTATAACCATGTAAATCAATAGATGGATTCATATTTTCACCTCGATGTTATTATAGAACATTTTACTGATCGGTTAAAGATGTTGCTTTTAACGTGATAATTCATTACAATAGAGGGGTATAAAAAGGAGTGAAAAACATGGCATTAACAGCAGGAATTGTTGGTTTACCAAATGTTGGAAAATCAACGTTATTTAACGCAATTACAAATGCACAAGTAGAAGCAGCAAACTATCCGTTTGCGACAATTGATCCTAATGTAGGAGTAGTAGAAGTACCAGATTATCGACTAGATAAATTAACTGAATTAATTGAACCTAAAAAGACGGTACCAACAACTTTTGAATTTACTGATATTGCTGGACTTGTAAGAGGAGCAAGTAGAGGAGAAGGTTTAGGAAATAAATTCTTAGGTAATATTAGAGAAACAGATGCGATCTGTGAAGTTGTAAGATGTTTTAGAGATAAAGATGTGACTCATGTAGATGGAAATGTAGATCCTATTCGTGATATTGAAACGATTAATCTTGAACTCATTATGGCTGACTTAGAAACAGTTGAAAAAAGAATTGGTCGTTTAGAAAAGAAAGCTAAATCTGGTGATAAAGAAGCAAAAGCAGAAATGAATGTTTTAGAAAAATTAAAACCAGCTTTAGAAGCAAATAAACCAGCAAGAACAATTGAATTTGATAAAGAGGAAATGGCCATTGTTAAACAATACACATTACTTACAATGAAACCATTAATTTATGTAGCTAACTTAGGTGAAGAAGATTTAGAAGATCCTTTGCAAAATCCTTATTATGTTCAAGTTCTTGATTTCGCTAAGGCAGAAGGAAGCGATGTTGTTCCTATCTGTGCTAAGATTGAAGCTGAACTTGTAGGAATGGATAAAGAAGAAAAAGATATGTTCATGCAAGATTTAGGTATTGATGAAAGTGGTTTAGATAAATTAATTAAAGAAGCATATAGTTTACTTGGATTAAGAACTTATTTTACAGCTGGAGTACAAGAAGTACGTGCTTGGACATTTAAAGAAGGAATGACTGCACCAGAAATGGCAGGTATTATTCATAGTGATTTCCAAAGAGGTTTTATTAAAGCAGAAACATATAGTTTTGATGATTTAATGAAATATGGTAGTGAAGCAGCACTTAAAGAAGCTGGAAAGATTAGGCAAGAAGGGAAACAATATGTTGGTCAAGATGGAGACATCATGTTGTTTAAGTTTAATGTTTAATGAATAAAGTAAAGAATTGGATTAGACGTATTCTTTTAGTTGTATGTATATGTGTATTTTGTTATTCAGCTTATAATTTGATTTCTATCTATCTTGATTATAAAAAGATTGATGATGATTATGGAAAGATTGAATCAACTTATGTCAAGGAAACTGAAACAAAGGAAGGTCAAGCTTATTTGGATATTGATTGGGATAGTTTATTAAAACGTAATAGTGATGTAAAAGCATGGATCCAAATTCCAGATACAAAAGTCAATTATCCAGTTTTACAAGGTGAAACAAATGATACGTATATTCATAGTGATATTGATAAAAAATCATTTAGAGCGGGATGTATTTTTATAGATTCTAATAATCAAAATCCTTTTCAAGATATCAATACGGTAATTTATGGACATAATATGAAGAATGGTTCAATGTTTAATAATATAAAATCATATCATGATCAAGATTTTGCAAATAAGCATCCTTATATATATATTTACTTTCCTAATGGAACAGTAAGTCAATATAAAGTAGTTGCTTCGCATATCATTTCACAAGAAAGTGTTTTATATAATACTCAAATTCAAAATATTCCCGATTTTTATCAGGAAATGTTAAAAAATTCAAAGATCAAAGTTGATTTTGACCAAAATCAACAAACACCGGTTATTACATTATCTACATGTGTATCAGGAGATAGTAATAATGAACAAAGGAATGTTGTTCATGCTTTATTAAATAAAGCAAACATTAATCCAAAAGAAGAAAAAATGGAATAAGGCTAGTCACATAAAATAATTTATAGTATACTAGAAAAGTATTTGGTAATAAGAAATATAACTCTTACCAACAATATCAAATACTACAAAAAACAGGCTTCCTAGGTGCCTGTTTTTTTGTGTTCATTTGCTATAAAATGTCGATTATGCTATGATAAACAAGAAATCAACCGAGGAGGTTAATTATGAAAGAAAACAAATTTATTAAGTTTATGACATCATGTGCACTTGTACTTATTTTACAAGTTATTGCATCAGGAATGTTTGGATATTTAGTTTATAAAACTAAACTATTGCCCACAAAATATTTTATTGCTCTTGTAGCTGTTTTGGTAGTTTTGATTGCTTTATTTTGGATTATTATTCAAACTGGTAAAAAGAAAATTAAAGCAGGAAAAAGAAGTAAAAGAACAATTATTTCAAAGATTTTAAGTTTACTTGTTTCTATTTTATTAGTTGTAGCTAGCACTTTTGCGGTAAGAGGAAATTCTTTCTTTGATAATGTACAAACTACAACACAAAAATACGCTATTAATGTTATTGTGTTAAAAGATGGAAAATATGGTAGTGCTTCTTTGCAAGATTTAAAAGGTAAGAAATTTGGTATTTCTTATGAACAAGAAAAAGCAACTTTAAATAAAGCGCTCGCTAAATTAGAAGATGATATTGATACACAAAATTACACTAAATATGATAAATATAGTGAATTAGCAGATGCTTTATATAATAATGAAGTTGATGCTATTGTGGTAGGAAATCAATATAAATCTATGCTTGAATTAAATCATGAAGGATTTGATGAAGAAACAAGAATTGTTAAAACATATGAATTTGAAAAGAAGGCTAAGTCAGTTACCACATCAGTTACTGATGTAACAACAAAACCATTTAATGTTTATATTACAGGTATTGATACTTATGGTAGTGTTTCAACAGTATCTAGAAGTGATGTTAACTTAGTTGTTACAGTGAATCCTAATACAAAACAAATTTTAATGATTAGTATTCCTCGTGATTGTGAAATTAATTTACATAGAAATGGTAAAATGGATAAATTAACACATACTGGTATTTATGGAGTAGAAGAAACAATTTCTACTATTGAAGATTTCTTAAGTACGGATATTAACTATTATGCCAGAACAAACTTTGGAGGTATTACGAATATTGTTGATGCTTTAGGTGGTGTTAAGGTTAATTCTGATTATGATTTTACAACTTTACATGGTAATTATCATATCGTTAAAGGTGAACAAGATATGGATGGGGACAAAGCATTATGCTTTGTTAGAGAAAGACATGCTTTCTTAGCTGGAGATTTTGTTCGTGGACAAAATCAACAAAAATTATTAAAAGCGATGTTAAGTAAAGCCATGTCACCAAAGATTATTACAAACTTTGAAACTATCTTATCAGCTATTGAAGGATGTTTTGAAACCAATATGACATCAGATGAAATGAAATCATTAATTAATATGCAATTAGACGATAATGCTGATTGGGAAATCTTTAATGTTCAAGTAAGTGGTGAAGGCTATCAAACTGATCAAACTTACTCAATGCCAGGATCGACAATCTACGTTATGAAACCATATCAAAGTTATGTAAGAAAAATTAAGAAATTAATTGATCGTGTTGAAAATGGTGATAAATTAACAGATAAAGATGTTAAAGGTTTAGGTAATGATTCAAATACAGATACAGATGCTGAATAGGATATCAAGTCAATGGGTAAAATAGCCTGTTGACTTTTTTTGTCTAATTATGTTATCTATGCTGTATGAATTGAATGAAACAATGCTTTATGATATGATTAAGGGTATGTAAGAGGTGAAATTATGGCTAAGCATAAGAAGAAAGGTTTCTTTGCGAAACTGTTATCTAAAAGGGTATTACTATTTATACAACTGATTATGTCAATTATCTTTTTGGCATATATTTATATATTAAAGATGTTACCAACTAAGTATTATATGATTTTAGTTGGAGTGATAGTTTTATTATTTATTATGATGAACTTATTTATTCGTTCGGGAATAAAAAGAAAGAGAAAGTATGGAAAAGGATCAAGAGTGGTTTTTAGTAAATTACTTTGTTTGATTATCAGTGTCGTTTTAGGCTATACATCTGTGATGATTGCTAAAGGAAATTCTTTTTTGTCTAATATTACCGGATCATTTTTAGAAACTCGTGTGATCTCCATTTATGCAATGAATGATAGCTCGATTAAAAGTTTAGATGATTTAAAAGGAGAGACAGTAGGAATTCAAAGTGAAAGAGGCACATCTTCAATCAATAATGCTTTATCTAAAGCTGAAGATAAGTTAGGATCGAAGATTAAAACCAAAGATTATAAAACTTATGCTAAATTGGGCGATGCTTTAGTTGATGGTAAAGTGAAAGTGATTGTTGTTGATCAAGCTTATATGTCATTGCTTGAAACGCATCATGATGGGTTAGATGAAAATTTAAGAAGTTTATTTAAAGTAGAAACAAAAGAAAGAATCAATAATGTGATGAAAGATACGAATGTAACGAAAAAGCCATTTATTGTTTATGTTACAGGTATTGATACTTATGGTACAGTTTCTACGATATCACGTACGGATGTTAACTTACTTGTTTGTGTGAGTCCTGTTAATCATCAAATATTGATGGTCTCTATTCCTCGTGATACGGAAGTCAATCTTCATAAAAATGGGAAGATGGATAAATTGACCCATTCGGCTATGTATGGTATTGATGAAACCATTTCAACAATTCAAGATTTCTTGGAGTTAGATGTTAACTATTATGCTAAAACAAACTTTAGTGGCATTACTAATATCATTGATGCTTTAGGTGGAGTGACAATAGATTCACCATATAATTTTACAACTATGCACGGGCATTATCGAATCAATAAAGGCTTAAATGAATTAAATGGTGATCAGGCATTATGCTTTGTTAGAGAAAGATATGCTTTACCTCGTGGTGATTTTGACCGTGGACAAAATCAACAACGTTTATTAAAAGCAATGATTAAAAAAGCATTATCACCACAAATTATTACTAACTATAATAATATTCTTTCAGCAGTAGAAGGATGCTTTGAAACGAATATGGCTTCTGATGATATTAAAGCTTTAGTTAATAAACAAATTGATGATGGTGGAAGTTGGCAAATGTTTAATGTTCAAGTATCAGGAGAAGGGCATAAGACAACGAAGACTTATTCAATGCCGGGACAAAGTGTTTATACAATGGTACCTGATGAAAAAAGATTGAACAGAATTATTGAAGTCATCAATAAAATTGAAGCTGATGAAAAAATAACAAAAAGTGATGTTAAAGGTTTACAATAAGGATAAATTTATTTATCCTTATTTTCTCTCTTTAACTAGGAGAAAAGTATGAAAAATAAAAGAATTAAAATAGAATTAATCTTTTTTGACTTGTTCTTATTTTTAGGAATATTACTTAGTGTATCCACACTATGGGCGGTAAAGATGTTTGGTAAAACATCTGTTGATTCGATGATTTTTACATTGTTGGCACCGACAGCAGGAACGGATAGCTCTGTTATTTATAGTTGGTTGTCTTGGTGTTTAGCAACAAGTGTTCTCGCAACAATACTCATTACTTTAGTTGTTATTTATATTTATAAACGTAAACATTATTCTTGGCTACATTATATTTGGGTAGTGGGAATAGTGGTTTTAGTAGGGTCTTTGGTTAATGTAGAGTGTCAATATCATATTGTTGCTTATATTCAAAATCAAAAAGAAACAACGTATATTTATGAACAAAAGCCTAAAAAGAAAAAGAATGTAGCTAAAGACGGTGATGAGAAACTGATTTATGCTAATCCTCAAAGTGTTGAAATAAGTGGTAATGAAACGAATAATTTGATTTATATTTATTTAGAGTCCTATGAAAATACTTTTATGGATAAAAATAATGGTGGTGTAAAAGATGTTAATTGTTTACCTGAATTAACACAACTTGCTAATGAAAACCTTAATTTTTCTAATACTGATAAATTAGGGGGTGCGATTGCTTTTACTGGAAGTACCTGGACAATAGGATCAATGGTAGCCCAATCATCAGGTTTACCATTAAAAGCAGAACTAGCTAATAATATGGATAAATTTACTAAGTTTATGCCAGGTGCTAAAATGATTGGTGATGTTTTAAAAGAGCAAGGCTATAATCAAGAATTGTTAATAGGAAGTAAGAGTTCTTTTGCCGGAACAAATCATATGTTTAATCAACATGGACAATATCAAATAGTAGATTTGGACACGATTAAAAGTAATTATGATTTAAAAGATGATGATTACTGTTCTTGGGGAATTAATGATCATAAATTATTAGAAGTAGCAAGAAATGAATTAGGTATGTTAGCTGCTAAAGGACAAAAATTTAACTTTACGATGGCTACAATAGATTGTCACATGCCTAGTGGGATGTTATGTAAGCAATGTCCGTGTACATATAAAAATAGATATGAAAATATCTATGCTTGTCAATCTAAGCAAGTTAATGATTTTATAACATGGTGTAAGCAACAATCTTGGTATGAAAATACAACCATCATTCTTGTTGGTGATCATCAAACGATGGCTCAAGATTATGTTAATGATGTAGACAGTACATATCAAAGGACAACATATAATTGTTTTATTAATAGTAAGATACAAGCGGTTAATAATAAAAATAGACAATTTACACAAATGGATATGTATCCTACTACGTTAGCGGCGATGGGATTTGAGGTAAAAGGGAATAAGTTAGGTTTAGGGACGAATTTGTTTTCTAAATTACCAACCGTAATAGAAAAATACTCAACAAGCTATATTGAACAAGAAATATCTAAAAGCTCTGAGTACTTAAATAAAGAGATATATCAATTTGAATAAGAAAAAAGATTTATGATGGTAAGTCATAAATCTTTTTTTATTATAGTTTATGATGAAGTTTTAGAAATTCAATGAGCATATGGTCACGATATTGTTTAAGAGATTCTTCATCATTACCGATTTGAGGATCTCTGTTTTTCATTGCTTCTTCAACTCCGGTTCTTGCTTTGTTTGGCCAATCTTCAGGAAATTCCTTAAAGTCAGCCATATCATTTAACCAAAGGTTAATAGAGTCATGTAAATGATTCATAAGACCATCAATACCAACAGCGCCTCCACCTAAATGGAAAATGAGGGATGGTCCCATAATACCCCAACGGATACCTGGTCCAAAAGTAACGGCTTTATCAGCATCTTCTACACTACAAACGCCACTTTCTACTAAATGGCATACTTCACGATAAAGAGCCATTTGAAGTCGATTGCAAATGAATCCTAAAGCTTCTTTTTGTAAGACAACGGGTTCTTTATTGACAGAAGTATAAAATTCTTTCGTTTGTTGAACATACTTTTCATCTGTCTTTTCACCTTTAGTAATTTCAACTAAAGGAATAAGATGAGGTGGATTGTAAGGATGCCCACCAACAAATCTTTCAGGATGTTTAGCATATTTAGCAATTTCACTTACTAAGAGTCCTGATGTAGAACTAGCAATAATCGCATCATCTAAACAATATTTTTCAATTTCTTCTACCACTTGATGTTTAACATCATAATGTTCAGGTGCTGATTCTTGAATAAAGAAAGCATCTTTAACGGCTTCTTCCATTGAAGTTGTAAGGGTAATATGATTTTCAACTTCTTTTAATCTTGTCTCGTCTAAAACATGATTTTCTTTTAGAATTTCTAAATTATCATGGATGATGTTTTTAGCCTTAGCTAAAACCTCATCATTAATATCGTATACAGCAACATCTAAATCTTTTAAGGCGAAACAAATGGCCCAACTGGAACCAATGACACCACTCCCTACACATGCTACTTTTTTATTATTCATTTTTGTCATCTCCTATACCTTTATTATACTACTTTGTGAATTTATTGGCATAGATAAAATAAAAAAGACCAGATATAATCTGGTCTAAGTAATACTATTCTTCTACTCTTCCTTTTTGTACATACATTTTATCAAAATAATTTTGATATTCTCCAGAAAGAATATTTTGCCACCATTCTTTGTTATCTAAATACCATTGAATAGTTTGTTGGATTCCTGTATCAAAGTTATATTTTGGTTTCCATCCAAGTTCAGTTTCTAATTTATGAGGATCAATAGCGTATCTTCTATCATGTCCTTTACGATCTTCAACAAATTTAATTAAAGATTCAGGTTTACCTAATGCTTTTAAGATAGTCTTAACAACTTCTAAGTTTGTTCTTTCGTTATGTCCACCTACGTTGTATACTTCACCAACACGTCCTTTTCTAACAATTAAGTCGATTGCAACACAGTGATCATAAACATGTAACCAGTCACGCACATTGTCCCCTTTACCATATACTGGTAATGCTTCATCAGCTAAAGCTCTAGAAATCATTAATGGAATTAATTTTTCTGGGAAATGGTAAGGACCATAGTTATTAGAACATCTAGAGATTGTTACTGGAAGTCCAAAAGTACGATGATAAGCTAATACAAATAAATCTGCAGAAGCTTTAGATGAACTATATGGACTAGAAGTATGTAATGGTGTTGTTTCTGTAAAGAATAAATCTGGACGATCTAATGGTAAATCACCATATACTTCATCAGTAGATACTTGATGATATCTTTTAATTCCATATTTATTACAAGCATCTAATAAAGTTGTTGTTCCCATAACATTTGTTTTAACAAAGATTTCAGGATCTTCAATACTTCTATCTACATGTGATTCAGCAGCAAAGTTAACAACAACATCAAATTTTTCTTTTTCAAATAAATCAAAGATGAATTGACGATCGGCAATGTCACCTCTAACAAATTTATAATTTGGTTTACCTTCTACTGGTTTACAAGTTTCTAAGTTACCAGCATAAGTTAATAAATCTAAGTTAACAATCATATCTTCTGGGTATTTGTTAACCATATAATGAACAAAGTTTCCACCAATGAAACCAGCTCCACCTGTTACTAAAATTTTCATTTATTTATCTCCTTCATATACAAATTGATTATTAGAATTTTCTAATGTAGGACCAGTTTGATCTTTTTGTGATAATACTGGTTCAATACCATTTAATAATGATCCCCAATCAACATTTGCAGTAGGATCATCATAACGCATACCACCTTCAGATTCTTTATTATAGATATTGTCTACTTTATATCTGAATTCCACATCATCAGTTAATGTTAAGAATCCATGAGCAAAACCTTGAGGAATAAAGAATTGACGATGATTTTCAGCGCTTAATTCAACCGATACCCATTGACCAAAAGTAGGACTTCCTTTACGGATATCAACGGCTACATCAATAACTTTACCTTTAGTACAAGATACAAGTTTAGATTGTGCATAAGGAGGATTTTGCCAATGTAAACCTCTTAAAGTTCCTTTTTGTGCACTAAATGACATATTGTCTTGTACAAAATCAACTGTAATTCCTAGTTTTTCATATTTTGGTTTAGAATATGTTTCTGTAAAATATCCACGATGATCACCAAAAACATCAGTTTCGACAATTAAAACACCTGGGATTTTTGTTTCAATAACTTTCATTTTATTACTTCCTTTTTTATTGATCTATAAATTTTCCATCCATGACATCTTTTAAATACTTACCGTATTGATTCTTTTTATACAATTCATAAGCATTATTTAATTCATCTTTGGAAATCCATCCGTTATTATAAGCAATTTCTTCTAAACATGCAATTTTTCTATTTTGATGTGTTTCTACAGTTTTAACGAAGTTAGTAGCATCAACTAAACTTTCATGTGTTCCTGTATCTAACCATGTAAATCCTTGACCTAATAATTCTACATCTAAGTTACCTTTATCTAAGTAGATTTTATTTAAGTCAGTAATTTCTAATTCACCACGAGCCGATGGCTTAATTTGTTTAGCATATTCAACAACGTTTTTATCATAGAAATATAAGCCAGTTACAGCGTAGTTAGATTTAGGTTGAGCTGGTTTTTCTTCTAATGATACAGCTTTACCATTTTCATCAAATTCAACAACCCCAAATCTTTCAGGATCATCAACATAATATCCAAATACTGTTGCACCTTCTTCTTTACTAGCAGCTCTTCTAAGTCTTTTTGATAAACCATGACCATGGAAAATATTATCTCCTAAAATCATGGCACAAGCTTCACCATTGATGAATTCTTCACCTAAAATGAAAGCTTGAGCTAAACCATCTGGAGATGGTTGTACTTTATATTGAAGAGAAATACCAAATTGATGTCCATCACCAAGTAATTCTTTAAATCTTGGAGTATCATCTGGTGTTGAGATAATTAAAATATCTTTAATACCAGCATTCATTAAGATACTTAATGGATAATAAATCATTGGTTTGTCATAAATTGGTAATAATTGTTTACTTGTTACTTGTGTTAGAGGATATAGTCTTGTTCCTGATCCTCCGGCTAATACGATACCTTTCATATAAGCTCCTCCTTTGTTACGATTATATCATAAACCATAACGTAACGTAATGGTCAATAAAAATGTTGATTTTATCATAAAAAAAGTAATAATCAAAAACGATTATTACTTTTTGCATATAAATAAACCACTGTCTTTTGTGATATGAATACCGTTATTTTCGTTAATAATTTTTTCAATATAAGTTTGGAACTCTTTAAGACGATGTCCTAAGTATTCTTTTTGGTTGCCGTGACAACTCATGATGTAGTCAACGAGCGGTTTAGCATCTTTTACCAACAAAGAATCTTCATATTTTCTTAATTCAATATGATTAAAGTATGGTGATAATATGGCTTTTCCGTTTTCTAGACCAAACTTACTTGGTAAATCATCGTTAGATAGAAGAATCCGAGAATCAAAGTTTTTAACCAGTTCATTGATTTCTTTCATATGTAAATGACTGTATGTTGTACAATAAAATGTACCAAAATCTTTTAATACTCTGCTAATTTCACTTAAACCAAGATGAATATCTTGAAGATAGAAGAGAACATGATTAGCGATAATCGTATCAAAGAATTTATTTTTAAAAGGAATACTTTGACAATCAAGAATTAAATAATTATATTCATTTCCTAATTTCTTTTTTAATTCTTCAATCATACCCGAAGAATTATCAGATAAAAAGAATTCACGATTACGTAAATTATAGTGATTATTTTCCCAAAGTTTACCATTACCACTACCAATTTCTAATAATTGATAAACATGAGTAAAATCAATTTGTTGAAACAACCAATTAAACCAACCTTGCTTATTAGTTGAATAACGATCATGAAGTAAAATACGGGTTTCAATGTTTTGAGTATTCATATATTGTTCGATGATTTGATCATTGATATGTGATAAACGTATTAACTCAATCACTTTTTCCCATGCTTGATGATCTTGTTGGATAATTTTTTGGGTATTTTTTAATGATTCTTTTAATTGGTTTAAGTGTTTTATTTTTTTATCAATGAGAGATTCTTGAAATTGTAGAGATTGAATAAAACTTTGTTGATCTTCATCTTGGATAATGGGAAATATTTCTTCTAAAGAAAATCCTAGTTCTTTTAAAGAAAGAATCTTTTGTAAAGTAATAAAATCTTGATTACAATAACGACGATAGCCATTATCTAAGATAAGTGTAGGTTTAAGTAAACCAATTTTATCATAATATCGAATTGTACGAAGGGTGACACCAGCCAGTTTGGCAAATTCACCAGTTGAGTATAATTTTTCCATAGTCTTATTATAATTAATCATTAAATGAAATAAATACCAAATGCAAGAGCAATACTAAATAAGATATCAGTAATATAATGAACCCCTGTAAGTAATCTTGTAAGAGTAATCACACCAGCTAAACAAGATAAAAGTAATCCCATATTAGGTCCTCTGCCCACAACTGTTAAAGCAATAGAAATAGCTAAAGCAGTATGAATGCTTGGAAAAGAATGCATAAGGTGTTGTTTATCATCAATAGGTTGAATAGGATACTTTTGACAAGGTCTTTTACGATTAATGAGAACTCTTAATAGTACCGTGATAATTAAAACTAAAAAAGGCTGATAGACAAGTAAATAAAATTGATTGGTGTATTCTAAAAATATTTTAAGTAAAAATAATGCATAAAATATACCTGACATCCAAGGACAAAATTTTGAAGCAAATAATGTACATGATTTAATGAAGGGATGTCTGTTCATGAAATTATTTAAACCTGCATAGAAAAATTTCATAGTTGTCACTCCTGTTTTGATAGATATAGTCATTATACTATAAATGATAAAAGATAGAAATAATAAATAGAATACTGTATAATCAAAGGTATGTAAGAGGTGTAATCAATGAATAGAAAAATCATGCCGTTTATGTTATTAACAATAGAAGTCATCATGTATTATTTTATTTGTATCTATTTTCATATGGAAATGGATCTTATTATTGGATCAGGAATTTTATATTTCTTGTTCTTATTTATTTATGGACATTATTCATTAAATACATGTTTAATATGGGATGAAATTAAAGCATTAGTGAAATCAAGTTTTTGTTTTTATATCGCTTTATTAGTGCTTGTACCAAGATCAACAGGTTATGAAAGAAGAATGCATCTTACTATTATGGTAGGATCAATGTTTCTTATTTGTTTACTTGCCGATCGTTTTTTGCGTATTTCTTTTAGAGAACAGTTTGCTAGAAAGACATTGGTAATTGGAACGGGATATGAAGCGGCTAGACTTGGAAAGATTTCTAATAATAATCGTTTTGCTTTAACAAAGGTAGAAGGTTATGTTGATACGAATTTAACAGATTCATTATTTGGTTTTAAGCAAGAAAATATTATTAAAAATAGTTTTTTATATAGTTATGATGAAATGGATGAGGCAATAAGGAATTTACATATCGAACAAATCATTGTTGCTTTGCCAGAAGCAAATCAACAAGTTATTGATAAGGTCATGTCAGATATTTATGGTAAAGTAGAAGCAATTAAATACTTACCAGATGTTAATGGCACGATGACCTTTTCTTCAGAAGTCCAAGATTTTGATGGGCAATTATTAATTGCCACATCAAATGATGAAATGTCTTTATTTGCAAGAGTATTAAAAAGATTAATTGATATCTGTGCCGGTATAGTTGGTTGTATAACATTGATTCCATTAATGTTATTTGTCAAATATAAATACTTAATGAGTGGTGATAATGAAAACATCATGTTTAGCCAAGAGCGTATTGGAAAAGATGGTAAGAAGATTAAGATTTATAAATTTAGATCAATGGTTCCTAATGCAGAACAGATTCTAGATGAACTTATGGAAAAAGATTCAAAGATTAAAGAAGAATATCTAACAAATAAAAAGTTAGTCCATGATCCAAGAATCACTCCTGTTGGACAATTCTTAAGAAAAACATCATTAGATGAATGGCCTCAATTTTTAAATGTTTTAAAAGGTGAAATGTCACTTATTGGACCAAGACCTTATTTACCAAGAGAAAGAGAAGATATGGGGCAATACTATCAATCAATCATTAAATGTAAACCGGGAGTAACCGGTATGTGGCAAGCTAATGGAAGAAGTGATGTGGGCTTTGATTATCGTTGTAAGCTAGATGATTATTATTATCATAACTGGTCTATTTGGCTTGATTTCACGATTATTTATAAAACAGTAAAAGGTGTAATTTATGGAAAAGGATCGTTATGATCCTTTTTTTGTATTACAATAAAAATCTAATGATTATTTATAGAATAGAGATGGGCGATATTCGACAATTTTTATATTTAAATAAAAAAATAGAAAGAATGGTGTTCTTAGTTTATAATTAAGAATATAAATAGTTATACTTTTATAGCATGAGGGGGAATAAGATGAAACGTATAATAAGAACTCTTTTAGCATTCATGCTTTCTTTTTCTATGATTGTGCCTATAACAGGTGTATCAGCTAAAGAAGAAACACAAGGAAGTGTGATGCCTAGAAGACAATATGAAAATATGGATGATGTTAATTTTCAAACAAGTACATCGTTCAAATCAAGAGCGAGAGCGAGGGCAGCAATGCCAAGTTCATATAGTTCAGTAGAACAGGGTTATGTAACAAGTGTTAAAAATCAAAATCCTAATGGTAACTGTTGGGCTTTTGCAGCATGTAGTGTGGCAGAAACATATTTAATTAAAAATAATTTAGCTACTAAAGATATTGATTTATCAGAAGCTCATCTAAATTATTTTACTTATAATAATAAAGGGGATTTTTACAATAATACTAACAATGACCAAACTGTTATTGTAAATGGAGAAACATATTATGATAAAGGTATTGCTCCTAACATGGTACAAATAGCTTTAAGTAATTTTGGATTGGCAGATGAAGAAGATTATCCAATTAAAAATGTTCAAACAATGAATGGAACTCATGATGATCAAAATAATACAACATACCGTCTTACTAATAGTAATCTCATCTGTGACCGTGTATATAAGACAGATGAAAAGATAACTGTTGATTATGGTGATAAGGTAAAACAGGCAATATTGAAAAATGGAAGTGTTTTTGCGACGTATGATCATCTTAATAACTATTATAATGGTCAAAATAGTAACTACTATAATCCTAACCATGATGTATGGTTAAACCATGCCGTTACCATTGTGGGATGGGACGACAATTACAGTGCTTCTAATTTTTCGTATACGCCATCTAGAAACGGAGCGTGGCTAATCAAAAATAGCTGGGGAACTGGTTTTGGAAATGATGGATATTTTTGGATGTCTTATGATGAAAGTTCTTTGGGCTATGTTTATTCCTTTGAATTTGCACCTAGAGATAACATTAATACATACCAATATGATGGAACAGAAAATACAAGTTACACAATGGCAAGTTTTACAAGAACATATGCTAACGTTTTTCAAGGGAAAAAAGATGTTGAGTCTTTAGAGGCGATAACTCTAGGTTTGCGATCATTAACTCCTTATACCTTAAAAATATATACTGGATTAACAAACCCAAATGATCCTACAACAGGAACAGAAGTATTATCACAAAGTGGTATAAATGAGAATATAGGGAATAATTATATTTCATTAAACGAAAAGGTTTCTATTCATAAAGATGAATACTATGCTATTGTAATAACTCTAGAAGGAACTACAAAAAATAATGCACAGCTTATGTGTGATCAAACATATACGACTGCTAAAGATATTCATTTTATATGTGATTTTTCTAATGAACATTGTTTGGTAGAGTTATCTCATGGAACATGGAGTAAAGTAGATAATGTAACTTATCGTATCAAAGGTGTTGTTAAAGATACATCTCCAGTATCCATTAGTTCTGTTTCTTTAAATAAAACCAAACTTGATTTAAATATAGGAACAACAGAAACATTGCAAGCGACAATTCATCCTGATAACGCAACTGATAATAGGAAACTAACATGGGAATCAACTAATCCTAGTATTGCTACGGTAGATCAAAACGGTAAAGTAACACCAATCAAAGAAGGAAGTTGTGAAATAACAGTAACAACTTCAAATGGTAAGACTGCAACGTGTCAAGTTAATGTTACCTTACATATTAATTCAGTAACCTTAAATATAAATAAAAAAGAGTTAGATGTAAAAGATACTGTGCAATTACAAGCAACAATCGATCCAAGTAATACAACAGACAGTAAACAATTAATATGGGAGTCAAGTGATCCTACTATTGCAAAAGTGGATAACGCAGGAAAAGTTACAGCAGTATCTGAAGGTGTTGCTACAATCACTGTAACAACAAGTAATGGTAAACAAGCAACATGTCAAATTACAGTGTTAAAGCATATAAAAACAATTACACTCAATAAGTCAGAATTACAATTAAATAAATCTGAAACTGAAACGCTTGTAGCGACAGCTAAACCAGATGATACTGTTTATGATAGTTGGACATGGTCTAGTGAAAATACAAACGTAGCAACAGTAGATCAAAGTGGGAAAGTAACAGCGGTAGGCGGAGGAACAACAAACATTGTTGTTACAACCACTAATGGTAAAGTTGCAAAATGTAAAGTTACAGTAGTCAATCCAATTACTTCAGTTACAATAAATAAAACAAAAATTAATTTGCTAAAGGGGCATAGTGAAACATTACAGGCAACAATCAATCCGAGTGATACAACAGATGTTAAGAGAATCACATGGAAATCAAGCAATACAAATGTAGCAACAGTAGATGAAAATGGAAAAGTAACTGGAATGAACCCAGGAACAGCAACAATCACTGCTACAACAAGTAATAATAAAATAGCAAGTATTGAAATAAATGTTTTGAAAGATGTGTTAGGAGTATCATTAAATAATGATGAAACAGAGGCAAAATTAAAATTCTATAATGTTAATCAAGAAAAATTTAAATCAATGATGTTTGCCGTATGGAGTGAAGAAGGAGGACAAGATGATTTAAGGTGGTATACAGCAGGAAAAGAAGGAGAAGATTACGTAACGAGTGTTAATATAAAGAATCATAAAACAACAGGAAGATATCAAGTACACTGTTATATGATAGATAATGAAGGAAATTATGTATATCTAACAAATACAACATTTGAGATAGCAAGACCAGATATCAAAATGAGTGCTGAAAATATAGGAAAAGGAAGGTTTAAAATAAATTTGGATATTGCAAATGGTGCAAATTCAATAGAAAAATTAGAAGTACCAGTATGGAGCGATAAAAATGGACAAGATGATATTATATGGTATAGAGCTAAAAAAGAGGAAGAAGGACACTACAGTGTTACAGTAGATGTAAAAAATCATAAAGGAGATATAGGGAATTATAGTTATGCAGGGTATGCTACATTAAAAAGTGGCATATTTGTAGGATCTAATGATAATAATCAAACAGCAACTGTAGGAATTCAATTAGGAAGTTTAAAGACAGATGTTGGTGAAAACGAAACCGAAGTAAAAATTGTATTAAAAGATACAGATATAGAATGTATTGGAAAGAACATCAAATATGCTGTATGGAGTGAAGAAGGAGGACAAGATGATTTAAGGTGGTATACAGCAGGAAAAGAAGGAGAAGATTACATATCTAACGTCAGTATAAAGAATCATAAGACAACAGGAAGATATCAGGTGCACTGTTATATGATAGATAATGAAGGAAATTATGTATATCTAACAAATACAACATTTGAGATAGCAAGACCAGATATCAAAATGAGTGCTCAAAATATTGGAAAAGGAAGATTTAAAATAAATTTGGATATTGCAAATGGTGCAAATTCAATAGAAAAATTAGAAGTACCAGTATGGAGCGATAAGAATGGTCAAGATGACATTATATGGTATGTAGCAAAAAAAGAGAAAGAAGGACGCTACAGTGTTATAGTAGATGTAAAAAATCATAAAGGGGATATAGGAAATTATAGCTATGCAGGGTATGCTACATTAAAAAGTGGCATATTTGTAGGATCTAATGATAATAATCAAGCAGCAACTGTGAGAGATCAATTAGGAAGGTTAAAGAAAGAAGTTAATAAAAACGAAACCGAAGTAAAAATTGTATTAAAAGATACAGATATAGAATGTATTGGAAAGAACATCGAATATGCTGTATGGAGTGAAGAAGGGGGACAAGATGATTTAAGATGGTATACAGCAGAAAAAGAAGGAGAAGATTACATATCTAACGTCAGTATAAAGAATCATAAGACAACAGTAAGATATCAGGTGCACTGTTATATGATAGATAATGAAGGAAATTATGTATATCTAACAAATACAACATTTGAGATAACAAGATTAAATATCAAATGAGTGCTAAAATTCCTTGAGACGGAATATTTGAATATACGATTTAATAATAAAGAATATAAATGTGCATATCGAGTCAAATGAAGCATATATTAATTTGAAATGAACCGAAATGCTTGAGTACCAAGCAATTCGGTTCATTTTTTAATAATTTAAACAAAGAAAAATTAATTATTATCAAACATAGTTAATGGACTTAAATAAAGTGAATCATCATTTACCGTTGAAAGAAAAAAGATTTACCATGAAATTTATTCTGATAAGAATGACAAAAGGTATAAGTATATTTTAGGCAAATATTTCGTTGTTAAAATAATTATAAAAATTGTTATGAAAATGCATAATGAATTATTTTTTATGAAAGAAGGTTATTTTCAATTCAATCAAATGTTAATTTGTATATTTTATTTGATGTTTATGATTTGATATTTACAATTCTTGTTATTTAATCGTATTTTTTGTATAATTTTATAGAGTATTTTCAAATTGGGGGTAAATATATTGAAAAAGAAAAATTTAAAAAAAGAATTATCTACATTAGTAGTAACGAGTATGATTGTTGGAAATATTTCTATGATTCATGCATATGATAACTTAAATATAACTAATGATGATAATGTAAGTGTAGAACAACAAGATAATAATAACGATGTTTCTCAAGGTAATGAAGAGATTGTTAATAATAATGCTACAGAACAAAATAATGATGAAGTTATGTCTATAAATGATAATGAAGATAGACAAGTTGTAGGGCAATCATCATTTGTAGATGAAAATGGTAATATTAATACGGTAGATGTTTATGATGGAACAACAGGAGAAGAATATAATCCTAATGCAAGAACTGTTAATACTGCAAACATGGTTAATTTCAATTGCAATAAGTCAAAATCTGCTACTATTTCATATACTGATTTCTATACAGGACAACCGGGATATTTGTTTAATGGTAAGGATATGGTAGCAGATGCAGCGTTTTTGGGTGAAGAAAATGGAAAAGTTAAGTTTATGATTTCTGGTGTTACTGGACTAGTAGATGCCTCATTAGTAGAAATCGTTCCACAAAAAACGTATTATGCAAGTAATTATGAAGTAAATTCAAAAGGGTTATTATATCACTATATATCTACTAATGTTAATGATGTTGGTAATCAAGGAACTAATTATAATTATATAGGAATTGGACCAAGTTATTTAACACCTAATAAGGAATACTATAGCTATGATGGTCATTACTTTTATGAAGATTATAATGTAATGATTAATGATTATAAAAGTGAAACAAGACAACATTCTGTAAATGCAAGCAATCCATATTATAGTTATTATCAATATTTACCTTTTAGAAGTAAAACAAATTATACTGCTTCTGAATTGAATTCAATTATTAATAAGAAGGCTAATTCAAGTCAATCAAAAATGAACAACATAGGTAATAGTTTGATTAATAATCAAAATACATATGGAGTGAATGCACTTATTGTAGCAAGTTTTGCGGCGCTTGAATCTGGATGGGGTAAAAGTACAATCTCTTTACAAAAAAATAATCTATTTGGTATAGGAGCGTTCGATAGTAATCCGTTTGATAATGCGTACAGTTTTAATTCTGTAGATGATTGCATTAAAGAATTTACATCTGGGTTAATGTCTAGAGGTTATTTAAGACCAGGATATAGTAACTTTAGAGGTGGATTTTACGGTGACAAGGCAAGCGGACTTTCTCAATATGCTTCTGATCCATACAGAGGAGAAAAATGTGCTGCAACTGCAGCTACTATGGACAGAGAATTGTCTTCAAAAGATAGCAATTATTATACTATCGGTATAAAAGATTCAAGTTTATTAACTCATACAAATATTGACGTAAAAAAAGAAAGCAATAATCAATCTACAACTTTATATACAACTGTATCAAATGCACCTTATGCTTTTATTGTTAGAAATAAAACCGCAAAAAATGGATATTATCAAGTACAATCAGATGCAGTTTTAACAACTGATAGAAATAGCATGACTAGCAATAGTGAATATTCATACGACAGAGATTATGGATATGTGGAAAATAAATATATAAAAATAGTTAATAGCGGGGTTGATATAAAACCGAGCAAAGCACCAATAATCGAAAGTACAGAAGTCACAAATAAAACAAGTGAAGGATATACAGTAAAATGTATAATTCGAGATGAAGCTGGAATATCAAGGGTAGAAATGCCAACATGGACAGAAAAAAATGGACAGGATGATATTACATGGCCAAAAATAAGTGTTGTAAATAAAGGAAACAATTTATATGAAGCAACATATACAGTAAAGACTAAAGATCATAAAAATGAGACAGGTAAGTATAACACACATGTATATGTTTATAACAAAGATAATGAAGTAGCAGTAAAAACGTTAGAAATAACAGTAAATGATACAGCAACACCAAAGATTTCAAATGTAAAAGTAGAAAATGAAACAAGAAAAGGATACACAATAACATGTGATATTCAAAGTGACAGTAAAATCACAAAAGTAGAAATGCCAACATGGACAGAAAAGAATGGGCAAGATGA